>JAEXXW010000387.1 GCA_023405565.1 Pseudomonadota bacterium | reverse complement strand
GACATGGACGACCTCGGCACCGATTTCCGCAAGGCTATGCGCCGCTTGACCAGTGCGGTCAGCGTGATTTCGACCGCCCATGACGGTGTCCGTCACGGCATCACCGTGACCTCGGTGACATCGGTGTCCATGGCGCCGCCCTCGCTGCTCATCTGCATCAATCAGCGCGCCAGCATCCACACGCCGCTGATCCGTTCCGGCCAGTTCTGCGTTAACATCCTGCAGGCCCATCATATCGAGATCGCCAACGCCTTCAGCGGCGCAGGCCCACAGGGCGAAGACCGTTTCCTGTGCGGCGAATGGGCGAGCGACGATGACGACCTGCCCTATCTCATTCCGGCGCAGGCCAGCGTCTTCTGTGATCTCGATGCAATGTCCAGCTACGGCACGCATTCCATCATCGTCGGCAAGGTGCGCCAGGTTGCCGTGCGCGGACAGGTGGCGCCGCTTCTGTACCAGGACGGGCAATATACAGTCGGTCTTGGCGAAGGCGTCGACTGGATCGTGCCGATCGCTTGAAAAGCGCGGCAAGCAGCACCTGTCATCGATCACAGTGACATCGACAAAGAACAACGCATTCCAGGGAGGTTGATATGGAATTCGGCTACTTCACGCTCTCCGACAATCACTATGAGGGCAACACCCGCGACGCCAATACGTTCGTCAAAGACCTTACGGCCGAGGCGCTCTACGCCGACAAGCTCGGCATGCACTCGGCCTGGATCGGCGAGCATCACTTCAATTCGCTCGGCGTGAATTCGTCGCCCGAAATGGTGCTGGCCTATATCGCCGCCCAGACCAAGCATATCCGTCTGGCCCCGGCTGTCACGGTGCTGCCGCTGCACAACCCGATCCGCGTTGCCGAACAATGGTCGACACTCGATCTTCTGTCCGGCGGACGCGTCGATTTCGCGGCCGGTCGCGGCTACGACCGCCGCGAATATCTGCCGTTCAACGTGTCGTTCGATGACAACCAGTCGATCTTCGACGAAGGCGTCGAAATTCTGCGCAAGCTCTGGGGCTCGAATGGCGAGCGCATCGACCACAAGGGCAAGCATTACCAGTTCGAGGATGTGCGCATCACGCCGCAGCCGCTGCAGAATCCGATGCCGATCTATGTGGCGTCCTTCTCCAAGCCCTCGATCGAACTCGCCGCGCGTCTCGATTGCGGCCTGATCGTCGCCCCCTTCGCCGCCGCCATGAGCTTTGGCGGTCTCAAGCAGGTGGCCGACCTTTACAAGGAAAGCTGCGCGAAATACGGCACCAAGCCGCACCGCCTGATGTGCAGCTACTTCACGCATTTCGCCGACGATGAAGCGAGCGAAAAGGCGCAGCGCGCGCGCCAGATCCGCTACTACAAGGAATGCGTGATCCCGTCCTTCCCGGGTGACCCGCGCACCGCTCCCCCGAGCTACCGCTACTTCATCGACATGGTCCAGCGCCTGCAGAACGTAAAACCGGAAGACCTGACCGAGAATTCAGTACTGATCGGCAACTCCGCACGCATCACCGAAATCCTCAAGAAGGTCGAGGCCGCCGGCTTCGACGAAGTCATCCTCTACTTCAATGTCGGCATGAAGCCGCACAAGATGGTGCTGGAAGAGATGGACCGCTTCATGGGCGAAGTGGCGCCGCACTTCCAGGGCAAGCATCAGGAACGCCGCGCCGCCTGAGCGTTGTGTTGAGAGTTTACCTTGTCTTCCCAAGCGACGAGGTCCTTCATGCCGCAACCTTTCAGGTTGCGGCATTTTTTTGTACACGATGACCACGACAACAATAATGATACTGCTTCAGAAACGACGGCGTTTTGGAGCGGGAACGCCGTGAAGCCGCTCGCGCTGTGCTTCCAGCCACACCAGGCGCTTCATCGCCGATTTCCTGCGAGACGATGAGCGACCAAAGTACTTCACATGCGTTTCGACTCTTAAAATCCAATGATTCAGTTCGCTAAGCGTAAGCTTTGCGGCATCTTCATCCGTCTGTGGTGCGCCGGACCGCTCACCCATCCTTACCCCTCGAACTACCGCCCGTATGATGAGGATAGAGAAGGTCCCAAGCGTTCATGTGCTCTTCCTGAAGAAGGCCAGGCAGAATCCAGTCTTGATATTCGCGCGTCCACCAGCGCGCATTGAAAAGCGCAAACTTATCGAAGCGAGATGATGAGAAGAAAGCGTAATCGTCTGTTTCTACAAAGATGACCCAATCGGACTCTGGAGACACAATGGCAAAGCGCCCACTCAGGAGATAAACTCTTTCATACGCTTGCCGGTTGGCGCCGCTGAGTTCGCTGACAATGTCACCGGGAAGCGACGCCGTGGTAATTTCAAATGCCGATGGCGCACCCTTGAACGCTGCTGGTTCGCAATTTACGAAATAAAGCCGTAATTCTTTCATCTCACCCACAATGCTCGGCAGCCAACTGAGCATCCGTGAATTCGTGACACTGGAATAATCGAGATCGCAGCGCAGCGGATGACAAGAACTGTAAAGCGTTTCGCGCGACATCGCTGCAGCCCGCTCGATGGTCACGGGAAGATAACCGTAAATCTTTTGCAACTCGTTTGGGTCTGAAATCAGGTGCATGGGCGCAATCCGAGATCACAGGGATCGCAAGATTGCCCGACGCGCGTTAATGATCCCTTCGCTCACCAAAAGCGTCGCCCTACCCCTTTTGACGGCTCTTAGGAGCCCCCATCCAGCACCACTCCGGATTTGCTACGACGTAAGACTGAAATAGCGCTGGGGACTGACGTTGCCAGGAAGACCGGCCTCAAGATCGACAGATCGAACATCCCACATTTGAGTTGCGACATACGCGGCCTTCCAGCCGCGTATTTTTTGCATCTGCATTGGGCCATGGCCCGCGCCCAATACCGCATCACAAACATACAGAGCAGCCGGAATGTAACTTGACACGTTCCCGGCGGCACAAGCATCATGTTCGGGAGCAATGATCCGGAAAAGCGGGTACCGGTTTTCTTAAAATGATCATGCTCAATGAAGCAACGGTCGTCAGAACCGGACGGGAGGAATTTGAATGCGGGGTCCACGCGCCTCGGCGCGCACGGCTGCGAATCGCACGCCGCTGCAATCACGCCCCACCGCAACTGCACCGAAACGCCGGCCAACCGCGAGGCGCACGCAGGAATCGCGCAGCAAGGCCGCACGGGAAAAGCTTCTCAATGCCACGCTCGAGCTGTTGCGCGAGCGCGGCTATAATGGTCTGACCACGAAAGAGGTCGCTGTCCGCGCCGGCTTTTCCAACGGCGCGCTGATGCATCACTACAGCACCAAGGCCGATCTCGTGATCGCCGCCGGCGCACATATCTACGAGCAGCATATCGAGAACGGCCGCAAGATGGCGATGAGCGCCACCGCCAAGGCCGACCCGTTAAAGGCTTTCATCGACGACTGCATCGACGTCTATCTCGGCCCTGCCTTCATTCCGACGACGGAGATGATGGTCGCGGCGCGCACCGATCCGCTGATGCACGCGCCGTTCGACGCCTTCATGCAGCGTTATCGTAAAACCATGAACGAGATCTGGCTCGAGGCCTTTGTTCGCGCCGGATACAGCAAGCAGGAAGCGTCCTTCCTGATCATGTC
>JAEXXW010000574.1 GCA_023405565.1 Pseudomonadota bacterium | reverse complement strand
TTCGGTCTGTCCGCGGGCCGGCGAGGCCGCCCCGGCTGAAACCGACGAAGCGGCCTGAAACACATTCAGCCTCAGTTGTTGATGGATTGAGGATCGCCCAGCCAAAGCGGCTTGCGCGGGCACTGGGTGTTGTTTAGAACTAGTCCAAACTGATCTCTGCAGCGGAAATTGGAGTGCGCGGGCCATGAAGGGCGATGCCAAGGTCATCGAATATCTCAACAAGGGACTGCGCAGCGAGCTGACCGCCATCAACCAGTATTGGCTGCATTACCGCATCCTCGACAATTGGGGCTTCAAGGAACTGGCCAAGAAATGGCGCGAGGAATCGATCGAGGAAATGCGCCATGCCGATAAGTTCGCCGAGCGCATCCTGTTCCTCGATGGCTTCCCGAACATGCAGGTGCTGGACCCTCTGCGGATCGGCCAGAACGTCAAGGAAGTCATGGAATGCGACCTTGCGGCTGAGCATGACGCGCGCAATCTCTATCAGGAGGCGGCGACCTACTGCCACTCCGTGAAGGATTACGTATCGCGCGATCTGTTCGAACAGCTCATGAAAGACGAGGAAGAGCACATCGATTTTCTCGAGACGCAGCTTGGCCTGGTCGAGAAAGTCGGCATCCAGCTCTACTCCCAAAAGCATATGGGTGATCTGGACGACTAGAGATTTTCCGGCTTTGAGGACATCAAAGCCGGTGCTCCAGCTTTTTGGTTTGGTGCGTTTTCTTCACGTGAGGCGGTACCCACTTCGCTTGGAAATGCTCTGGGCGGCAGCGATTCGAATCGTTTGTATGCGGCGCGGCGAACACAAATTCGCCGCGCTTTTTTAATGCGCGCTTCACCAAGGTTTACGCTTCATGAATTTTGAACGGACAGCGCGGCGGAAAATACCGCCAGAGCGAACATAATCGTTAATATTCGCGGTTAAAAATCAAGGTTAAGTGGCGCTTAAGCAATTGCTGCCATTCTCCCGCGCATCAGTTTTGCCGAGTGAGGATGCGTTATGAAGAAAATTCACACGAGCTTGATTGCAGGGATGGCCGCTGCCGCGATTGTTGCGCCAGCGCATGCGGCGGATCTTCCTGCTCCGGTTATCTACAAGGCTGCACCGATCGTGCAGGAATTCAGCGGCTGGTATCTGCGCGGTGATATCGGCATGACGAACCAGAAGGTGAAATCGATCGATAACGTCTTGTTCGATTCGACGGTTCAGGTCGTGAACAAGGAATTTGACTCCGGCCTGCTGTTCGGTCTCGGCATCGGTTATCAGTTCAACGACTGGTTCCGTGTCGACGCAACCGGTGAATATCGCGGCAAAACCGCGTTCCGTGGCCTCGATCTTTATCCGGGCGGTACCAACGATTATTTCGGCAACAAGTCCGAATGGCTCGTTCTCGCCAATGCCTATGTCGATCTCGGCACGTGGTGGTGCGTCACGCCGTTCATCGGCGCCGGTATCGGTGTATCGCAGAACACCATCAGCAATTTCCGCGACGTCGGTGTCGCCAACTTCGTCACTCCGACTTTGGCGTACGCGAACTCACACTCGCAGTGGGAAATGGCCTGGGCGCTGCATGCCGGTCTTGCCTACAAGGTCAACAAGAGCTTCACCGCCGAACTGTCGTATCGCTACGTCAATCTGGGTGATTTCCAGTCCGGCGACCTGATCGCTTATGATGGCACCAACAACATCAACAACCCGATGGTGTTCAAGAACGTAACCTCGCAGGACGTCAGGCTTTCGCTGCGCTGGGCGCTCGGTGGCTCCGATTACGCGCCGGCAGCCTTCCCGGCTTACGCACCGCCGCCGCCGCCGGCCTACACGCCGGCTCCGGCGCCTGCTTATGCGCCGCCGCCGCCGCTGATGCGCAAGGGTTGATCGCGCTGCGCGATATGATCTTCAAGGACAAAGGCGGAGCCATCGGCTCCGCCTTTTTTATTCTGCAGGCTGCAGCGTGGGTTTTGACGATTTCGCCGGCGTGAGATGGAAGCGGGCAGGGCGCTCGAACAGGAAGCTGAACATTGTCCCCCGCACGATACGGTGCAGGATCAGAGGTGTAACGACGGCGATCGCCGTGACGAGGGCGGCGGCTGTGCCCGGATCGGTGATGATGTGCGTCTTCACTAGCGCGATGCGCGTGATCACCATCGGCAGGAAGAACGCCAGATAGATGACGATCGAGTTCTGGCCGCAATTGCGAAGGCTCTCGAACAGATGCGACTTCGCCAGCAGAACGGAGATCGCGATAACCGCGGCCGCGCCCGCCAGCCCAAGCGCCAGAGAGACGCCATATGCGTTCGAAAAACCGGCGTGAACGACAGCGAGATTGGCAACGAACCAGGCTGCCAGCGCGGCAAGAACCGAAGTCGTATGCATCTGACTCCATGCGGCGCCGCGCAGGATGAAGGAGCTGAAGAGATAGCCGACATAGAAATAGACGAAGCGGCCGGCGAATTCGTCGATCAATGTCCAATGGGTATCAATCGGCGCAATCTCAAGCGCTGCTGCGACCAGCAGAACGAGCGCGGGCGGTAGTGCACGGGTGAGGCGGGTCACCAGATAGAACGCCGGCAGCAGATAGATGAACCACAGCGTTCCGTAAGGCTCGATGAAGGCTGTGAGGAACACGCGTAGTGTGCCGATAACGCCCTCATTCGCGATATAGAAGGGTGCCCGGAAGGCAAACTGGATCACCAGCCACAACACATAGAAATATACGAAATGCAGCACCTTCCGGTCGAGAAAGGTCCGCCAGTCGCGGTCGATGGTGTGGGCGACAAAAAGCCCCGCAACCATGAAGAAGGCGGGAATACGGAACGGTCGTGCGAATTCGACCACGCCATGCAGCCATCCGGTCTGGCCGAAGGCTTCTTCGGTGGACAGGGTCGAGTGCATCATCACGACCAGGATGATCGAGATGCCTTTCGCGTAATCGACCCATTCGATGCGGTGGCTTTGAGGCATGATGCGTTCCCGGCGCGGACAGGATTGCGCCGGATACAAGCTAGTATCTCCTGTCTCCGCTTGCACCCGTTGCCTCGAATTAGAGTCAATGTCCTTTTGTTAACGAATGCACCTGCGTTAACAAACGCGGAGGTTTATGGTTAGCGTTGCCTTAACCTCTGGCCGTTATGGTTTCCGAAGTGTTGATGCTTTGCGTTGCCGGAAGGGCCATGATGATGCGTGCTGCGATGACCGCGATTTTTTCCCGGGCGTTGCCTGTCGAGAGATTGCTCCGGCGCAAGGTCTTCATCGTGGCAAGCGTAGCAAGCGTGGCTTTCGCATCGCAGGCCATGGCGCAGGACACACTGCGCGGCTCTTACGTGACCGGGCCTCAATATTATCAGTGGGATGGATTCTATCTTGGCGGGCAAGTCGGTTACACTAATGCCGATGCCAAATTCAGCGGATCAACCCAATCGCTGACCGATTACATTCTGCGCAACAGCACCATCCAGGACAATGTGTCCGATTGGACGACACTTCCCAACGGAAGCACGAATGGCGGCAGTTACGGTGGCTTCATCGGTTACAACTGGCAATGGGACGATATCGTCGTCGGTGTCGAAGCCAATTACAGCCGTATGTCGCTCAACAAATCGTCCGGCGATTCACTGAGCCGCTCCTTCATCGACAATGCGGGCGCATTGCCCGGTTACAATTACAATTATTCGGTAACGGTCGCCGGGAATACGAGCGTCAAGCTGACCGATCTTGCCACGTTCCGCGCACGCGCGGGATGGGCGGTCGGCTCATTGTTGCCTTATGGCTTCATCGGTTTTGCCGTTGCCCGCGCCGACGTCACATCGAACGCATCGGTATCCGGCACTCTCAACGCGGTCTGCGACGGCTCTGTTTCGCCCTGTACCGATTTCAGCGGTCCGCTTGTCCTGTCGAGCCCGCAATCGACATCGCGCAAGGGTGTCTTCACCTATGGCGGCTCGGTCGGTCTTGGTTTCGACTGGGCGTTGAGTCAGAATCTCTTCGTGCGCGGCGAATGGGAGCTGGTGCAGTTGCAGGATGTCGAAGGCGTCGATTTGCGCATCAACACCGCGCGCGCTGCAGTCGGTCTCAAGTTCTAAGAGCCGTTCTGCAACTCGTGGCGCTGGCCACAAGTTGACGCGTTTGTGACATCGCTGGGCGCACCCATG
Organism: Pseudomonadota bacterium; assembly: GCA_023405565.1. Lineage (GTDB taxonomy): Bacteria > Pseudomonadota > Alphaproteobacteria > Rhizobiales > Xanthobacteraceae > Pseudorhodoplanes. Next base: position 624 of record JAEXXW010000574.1, on the reverse strand, counting down.
CGAAAGTCAAAGCCTGCCCTCGCGTAAAATGCATTGACGCTGATCGTCGGTTCCACTATCTCCGCCCGTGGGACACCTCTCCCCAACGAGAGGCTGACTATCTGGAAGGATAGAGATGACGACAGCTCTACCCGGCATGCGGCCGGCTAACCCGCATTTTTCCTCCGGCCCCTGCGCCAAGCGCCCTGGCTGGACTATCCAAGCCCTCAAAGACGCACTCGTTGGTCGCTCGCATCGCTCGAAGCCGGGCAAGGCGAAGCTGAAACTGGCGATCGATCTCACCCGCGAAATTCTTGAAGTTCCGGCCGATTACAAGATCGGCATCGTTCCGGCGTCCGATACCGGCGCAATGGAAATGGCGATGTGGTCGCTGCTCGGCGCGCGCCCCGTCACGATGCTGGCTTGGGAATCCTTCGGTGAAGGCTGGGTCACCGACGTCGAGAAGCAGCTTAAGCTGAAGGACGTCACCACCTACAAGGCCGGCTACGGCGATATTCCCGATCTGTCGAAGGTCGACAGCGACACCGACATCGTCTTCACCTGGAACGGCACGACCTCCGGTGTGCGCGTGCCGAATGCCGACTGGATCAAGGCCGATCGCAAGGGCCTGACCATCTGCGACGC
>JAEXXW010000319.1 GCA_023405565.1 Pseudomonadota bacterium | reverse complement strand
AATCTCGTCGTGAATGCGCGCGACGCGATGCCCGTTGGCGGCAAATTGACCATCCGCACGGCGAATATGGCGGCGAAAGACATTCCCTCCGCCGCCTACAAGGGCATGCCGTCCGGCGATTATGTGCTGATCGAGGTCACCGACACTGGCACCGGAATGTCGCCGGAAGTGCTGGCCCAGATTTTCGAGCCGTTCTTCTCCACCAAGGAAGTGGGCAAGGGCACGGGACTGGGGCTGTCGACGGTGTATGGCATCGTCAAGCAGACGGGCGGTTTCATCTATCCGGAATCGGAGCTGGGGGGCGGGTCGGTGTTCCGCATCTTCCTGCCGCGCCATATCCCGGAGAGGGAAGAACTTGCGCCGGAGAACGCACCGGCGATCACAGCGCTGGCTTCGGCCGACAAGCTGGCGCAGGCCGCGCAACCCGATCTGACGGGACGCGGCACGGTGCTGCTGGTGGAAGATGAGGAAGGTTTGCGCGCGCTGAATGCACGCGGCCTCGCATCGCGCGGCTACACAGTGCTGACGGCCTCCAACGGCGTTGAAGCGCTGGAAGAACTGGAGCGCAACGAAGGCAAGGTCGATCTCGTCGTCTCCGACGTCGTGATGCCGGAAATGGATGGGCCGACGCTGCTGAAGGAAATGCGCAAGACCAAGCCGGACCTGAAGATCATCTTCGTGTCGGGTTACGCCGAGGAAGCGTTCCAGAAGAACATGCCGCCCGGTGAGCAATTCGCGTTCCTGGCCAAGCCTTTCACGCTGAAACAGCTTGTGGAGGCGGTGAAGGAAACGCTGCCGAAGTAGCGCGGTGCGAGCGGGCGCCTGCAGGACTGGCCATGCGCGGCGAGCCCAGCATCGGCGAAGGCATCAATGATCGAAACGGTGAGGGGGCGCTTTGCGCTCTCCCTATCCTGCGTTACCAGCCGTTATAGGCGGGGCCCCAGCGGCCGGCACGGCGGCAGACAAAGCCGATATAATCGCCCGGCCAAGGATGCACGCTGGTGATGACAGCGTACTTATTATAGCGCATGCAATGGGCGCCAGCGAGGTGCAGCGCATATTCGTCTGCGCCGGGCTGCCAGGGAATGATGCCGCCGGTGTCGTTGCCCTTCACGCCGGAGCCGAACCAGAGGAAGACGCCGAACATCGTCGCCGTGAGGGCGCGGATGTGAGGCCGGTTCAGTCGCAGCGGCATGGACAACCCCCTTCGCTCAAGCCGGATCGAATCCGGCCGACGCATCATGCGCATAGTATTATGTCAGGTGTTCATCCCCGGTCCAGTGGCGGCATGCGGCACTGACGCCCCTAAACTTTAGCGCTGTCGCCCCTTATATCTGCCGCCGATCATGCGTCCTGGGAGGACCGAATGCTGGGTAAAATGCAAATTCGCTTTATTTTATGCGGCCTTGCGGCTGCCGCCATGCTGGTTCTGGCGGTCGCCGATGCCGATGCGGCGCGCCGGAGCGGCGGCTTTGGCAGTCGGGGCAACAAGACTTATACAGCGCCGCCTCCCACCCAGACCGCACCGAATACCGCGGCTCCCATCAACCGCTCGATCACCCAGCCGCAGGCTCCGAATGCCGCCGCGACCGCCGGTCAGGCCGGCGCGGCGCGGGGCGGCTTTTTCAACCGTCCGGGTCTGATGGGTGGCCTGATGGGCGGTCTCCTCGGCGCGGGTCTGTTCGGCCTGTTGTTCGGCAATGGTCTGCTTGGCGGTCTGTCGGGTTTTGCTGGCTTTTTGGGTCTTCTGATCCAGATTGTGCTGGTGGTGATCGTCGCGCGCCTGCTCTGGAACTGGTGGCAGCGGCGCAACGCGTCGGGCTATGCCACGGCAGCCGGCCCGTCGATGCGTAATGCCGGTCCGCAGGACAACAACCGTTACGAGCGTCAGTCCGTGTCGCAGCCGGCTTATGGCGGTGGCGGCAGCGGCGCGCCGATGATGGGTGGTGGCGACAACATTGAGATCGGCGAAGCCGACTTCAACGCGTTCGAGCAGCGGCTGTCCGACGTGCAGGCGGCCTACACCGCCGAAGACATCGGCAAGCTGCGTGAACTCGCAACGCCGGAAGTCGTCAGCTATTTCGCCGAGGAACTGACCGAGAATGCCAGCCGCGGCGTCGTCAACACCATCCGCGACGTCAAGCTGCTGCAGGGCGATCTCGCCGAAGCCTGGCGCGAAGGCGACAAGGAATACGCGACCGTGGCGATGCGCTATTCGTCGGTCGACTACACCGCCGAACGCAAGACCGGCAAGATCGTCGATGGCGACAAGGAGCCGTTCGAGCGCACCGAGATCTGGACCTTCATGCGCTCGCGTGGTGGCGAGTGGCTGCTGTCAGCAGTGCAGCAGGCATAACGCCGGCCGCGTAACGCAAATTTTGAGAAGCCCGGCGCGACCCGCCGGGCTTTTTCTTTGGTGGTCCGGTGGTCCGCCGTGCGGCTGAATTGCGGCGACGAGCGAAATCCCGCCTATCCCACGACATGAAATCGGCGAATGCCGGTGCTCCATTCCTTCCTGGTTTTTCGCGCCTTCGGAGGGGAGATGCGCGCCATCATCGTCTTGTTGTCTGCCGTTATTCTCGTCTCGGATCATGCCAGTTTTGCTGCGACACCGCGCGTTGCCGACTTCTCCTCGTCCGACAATGTGCTGACCTGGATCAACGGCTATCGCCAAAAGCCGGAGCCGGATCGTCTGCCGGCCGCGATCCAGGCCATGAGCCGTTATGGCGCGCTGCGCGATCCGGAGGGCTCGGGCGTCTATGTCGGCTTCATCTCCGGCGTGATCGGCTCAAATCCCGATCGTGCGAGCGCGCTGATCGACCGCGCCTTTCCCATCAACGCGGAAGATCATTGGGCGATCGTGCGCGCCATCGCGCATTCAGGTCTGCCGAACTGGAAGCAGGTGTTGTCCGAGCAGTCGCCGAACATGCCGACGCGTGCGGTGATGATCGCGAAATATTTCGATGGCTCGTTGCCGACGATGACAGCGACCGTGCCGCAGCAGCCGCTTTCGGCCAGCGACAAGATGAAACAATTCTTCTCGCGTGAGAAGCCGAAGGGTCCCGAAGTTGATTGGGCGCTCGACGCATCGCCGGAGGTGCTCGACATGCTGTGGGGTAAGTATTTTGCGACCGGCGACTACGGCCCGATCCTGCGCATCGTCGGCTTTCTGCCTTGGTCGAAGGAGCGTGATAATGTCGACAAGCTGACGCTCGGCGTGATGGCGAAATTCACCCTTGCCACGAATTCCTCGCGCAATCCGGAATTGCTGGCCATGCTCAAGCGCGCCATCCGTCATCAGCCGAAAGAGACGGCGGAGCTTCTGAAAACGATCACCGATGCTGCCGATACGATGCAATTGACCGCGCTCCGCAAGGAAGCCGTCGGCGCGATCGAGGATCTCAAGCGCAAGGGACCTGGCAGCAAGCGCGATGCAACAGTGGCGGGGCGTATCGGCGAGGGCGCGATCGCGCTCGGCTGTCTGGGCGCCGCGGTGGCCGGCGCGGTTGCGATGGGCCTGCCCTGTGTGGTCGGCGGTGCCGTGACATCGGCGGTGCTGAAGGGCTGGACAGGGCAGTAGCGATTGCCGTGTCGTCTACGGGCAAGCCGACGAAGCTCCTTTCATGAGTTTAATGTCGGCTTTTTCCTGGAATTTCGTATCACGGCCGCCAGTCACGTATGTCTTGAAGCCCGGCTTCTGGACGCACCAGTTCCAGAAATACTCCCGCCATCCGTGAATCATCACTGTTTCGATTTGCCATTCGCGGACTTCCGGAAAAGCGGCAGTGCCGGTGGCGTCTGTTGTTTTGATTTGTCGTGTCGGCTCGAGAGGGTGCGGGTGGAATTGGGTAAGGAGCGCGACTGTTGCGCCCTCAACTGGCTGCCCGCCTTCGTCTTGCACAATCACCCGCGATTCAGGCTGCGTCATTTTGTGAACGGGATATGACACGCACCCGTCAGACTAATCAATGTAGCAACAATGAATAGAACGTGTCCGAAAATCATTTTTTTATATGGCCGGCACGGACCTGCAGTCTTGGTCCCAATATTTTATGGCCATTAAACTAAAGAGCAGGAGTATCGTCGGCAATGTCGATTTACGAACGCTTCTTTGTCATCACCGGTGGTCCGGGTTCGGGAAAGACGACGTTGATCGAAGCGCTGGAGACGGCCGGTTTTGCGCGCATAGTCGAAGCGGGGCGGGCGGTGATCCAGGAGCAGCTTGCGAATGGCGGCGAAGCGCTGCCGTGGAAGGATCGGGCCGCGTTCGCCGGGAAGATGCTGGAGCGGGACATCCGCTCCTATGAAAAGGCGCAGCAACAAGCCGGTCCGTTATTCTTCGATCGCGGCATTCCCGATGTCATCGGCTATCTGCGATTGTCAGCTCTGCCGGTGCCGGCGCACGTCGAGCAAGCTGCGGAGGATTTCCGTTATCATCCCCGCGTGTTTGTCGCGCCACCTTGGCGCGAGATCTACGCGCAGGATGGCGAGCGCAAGCAGGACTTCGACGAAGCGCAGCGCACCTATGATGCGATGGTCGAGGTCTACACCGAGCTTGGATATGAACTTGTGGAGTTGCCTCGGGTGAGTGTCGAGGAACGGGTGAGGTTTGTTGTCAGCTCTATAAGTCTACGCGCGTCGGCCTCATCCTGATGAGGCCGCCAATCGGGCCGCGCATAGTGCGGCCCGATGACAAACTCCGCGGCCGTCTCGAAGGATAGGTCGCCCTTCTCCTTCGAAACGCGCAGTTGCGCTCGTCAGGATGAGGGCGGAGATGAATCCGCTCTTAAATCGCTCCGCGGACCGAAGTCAGGGATTTGTGGAATCGGTCTCGGGTGTTGATTGCCGTCGCCCGAAGACGGGCATGCCCTCATAGCGCTCATCGACCCGCTGTGCGGCCTCGCGGATCTCGGCCCAGGCACGGGTGACGATATCGTCATTCTGTCCGGTCTGTGCCATCGCCGTCGGTGTCACCAGCCGCGTCGGAGGCGGCACGACATCGAGCGGCGCCCGCAAGGGTGCGAGCGGGACGACATCGGCGACACGCGGTTCAGGACGCTTTGATGCCGGCCGCAGCGTGGGTGCGATCGCCGCAATCTCTGCCTTGATGGCGGCGATCTCCTGTTCGGCTGCGGTCAATGCCGCATCCTTGCCGGCGACCTCGCGCTTGACGTTGCGCAATTCCATGCGTGCGGATTGCTCGCGCGCCTCGGTTTCTTTCAGCGCGTGATCGACCGCCTCCAGCTCTTGTTTCAGGCGCGCGATGAGCTGCGTTTTCTTCGCAGCATCCGTCGCGTGCGCGGCTGTCTTCTCGCGCAATTGGGCGAGACTCATTTCGAGTTTTGTCGTCGCCGCGGCAAAGCCGGCGCGGATGCTGTCCTTTTCCGCGCGCATCTCCTGGATCGACAGCGGCAATTGTTCGAGTTTGTTGCGTGTCAGCCGGACGGCGCGATGGTGAACGGCCGGCAGGACCATGACAGCCATCAGCCACGCGGCGAGAAAGCCGATGCCGCCAACCATGAAATAGTCCAGAGGAATGGAGCTGCCCATCAGTCCGTCCATACACTGCCACCACCGTGTCGCGTGACACGATACCCTGCCGGCTTCAAGGGCGGCTGTCCATTAACCTGAATAGCGGCGCGAGTCCGGTGTTGGCCATGCGAGCCTGGGCTCGCAACGCCGGAGAGGTAAACATGCAACGACGTATCCCCGTACTGATTGCGTTCTTCACCGTGGCCTTTGTGTCCCCGATTGTGCCCGCTGCGGCGCAACAAAACGATATGACGTTTTTCGTGACCAGCACCGGGGCCGGCAATGGCGGCAATCTGGGCGGCCTTGAAGGGGCCGACAAGCATTGTCAGGCCCTTGCGCAAACCGCTGGTGCGGGTGGCAAGACGTGGCGCGCCTATCTCTCGACGCCAGGCGCTGGTGCTGTGAATGCGCGCGATCGCATTGGCAAAGGGCCGTGGCAGAATGCGAAGGGCGTCGTGATCGCCAAGGACGTAGCCGAGTTGCATGGCAACAACAACCTCACCAAACAGACCGCCATTTCCGAAAAGGGCGACGTGATCAATGGCCGCGGCGATCAGCCGAACCGCCACGATATCCTGACCGGTTCACAGCCGGATGGAACGGCATTCTCCGGGAACGATGACCGGACCTGTGGCAACTGGACAAAGAGCGGTGAGGGGATGGCGATGCTTGGCCATCATGATCGCATGGGTCTGAACGAGGAGCCGCCGTCCAAATCCTGGAATTCGTCTCATCTCTCGCGTGGGCCCGGCGGCGGCTGTTCGCAAGCGGATTTGCGCAGCACCGGAGGTGATGGTCTCCTCTATTGCTTTGCGACGAACTAGAAGCCAAGCGGCCTGTATTGTAACTGTATCGCAGCCCCGCCGGTTCGAGGCCGTGTGGCGGCTCGCACATTGAATTCGAAAGGCCGCCGCATGCGTTATGAGCTCTATTACTGGCCGGAGATTCAGGGGCGAGGCGAATATGTCCGTCTGGCGCTGGAGGAGGCGGGCGCCGACTATGTCGATGTCGCGCGGCTGCCGCGTGGCGAAGAGAAGATGCTGCATCTCATGCAGTCGCGGACGGTGAAGACACCATCTTTCGCGCCGCCCTTCCTCAAGGCCGGCAAGCTGATCATCGGCCAGACGCCCAACATCCTTCTGTATCTTGGCCAGCATTGCGGCCTTGCGCCAAAGACGGAAGCCGGCCGGCTATGGGTGCATCAGTTGCAACTGACGATCGCCGATTTCGTTGTCGAGATTCACGACACCCATCATCCGATCGGTTCGGGCCTTTACTACGAGGAGCAGAAACCGGAGGCGGAGCGCCGCGCCGACGATTTCCGCGCCCACCGGGCGCCGAAATTCCTCGGTTATTTCGAGCGCATCATCAAGGCAAGCGGCGGCCCCTATCTCACCGGGCGGCGTGTGACCTATGCCGATCTCTCGCTGTTCCAGATCGTGGCCGGCCTCGACTATTCC
>JAEXXW010000310.1 GCA_023405565.1 Pseudomonadota bacterium | reverse complement strand
GCCTCAATCTCTCTTAGTTTCCATGCGCGATTCCATTTCTTCATCTGCCGCTCGCGCGCGAAAGCAGACTCGCGCGTGTCATGCTGTTCGTACCAGACCAGAGCACGGACATCGTATTGCTTGGTGAAGCCGGGGATTGTGCCCTCGCGATGCATCCACACGCGGCGCACCAGATCATCGGTCATGCCGATATACAGCGTCCCGTTCCGTCCGCTTGCGAGCATGTAAACGTAAAAGGCCATCCGCGTTCGAAAGCCATCGTTCTGTGAAATCTGCCGCGCTTTGCATGCTATTGATTTTGGTCGTTGACGAAAAGCCTTGCTCCGCTCATTCCCGCGAAGGCGGGAATCCAGAATGTCTCAGCGAAATCAGTTTTCGCGACTCTGGATCCCCGCCTGCGCGGGGATGAGCGGGGTGAGAGTTATGCCGGCATCAAGCGAAGCGAATGCTCGGCATAGGTTGCGGCCCGAAATAATCCGGATTTCGCTTCGCTAATTCATGCGCATTCGCTAGCTAACGCTCGTGCAAATCGATGATCCAAAGACAGCCCAGAATGGAATAACTCCTGAGATTGCTATTAGCCAACTGCGGAGGAAAAATACTGAAATAGATAACGCTGCAAACTGCACGAGAAATGCAAATGGAAGAAGATCGAATCCAACTGATGTTTTGAAATCCCTGCAAGCAGGGGTCAAATGCTCGCCAAGATCAAAATTGATCGCATCCACTAGCATGAATACGTTCCACGCAAGTGCAGCCAATATGAACAGAATTGCCACGGCTTTAAGAGCTAGAGTGCGGGTGCCCTGACCGTTTAATGGTCGAGTATCCTGCATTTGTATCCTACCTCCCCACCAGCCTCTGCATAAACTCCGGCCCCGGATGCCCGTCGGGCACCATGCCGAACTTGATCTGCATGTCGCGGATGTTGTCGCGCAGGTCGAAATCCATCATCCCCTGAAAGTCGTTGACCTTGTAGCCGAGCTTGGCGAGCGCGTGCTGGATGCGCATGCGGTCCTCGCGCGTGAGCTGGCGATCGTCCTGCGGCCAGCGGCCGGAGAACGGCCTGGCGCCGCGAAAGCGATCGGCGAGATGCAGGACGGCCAAAGCATACACGTCCGAGATATTGTAGGTCTTGATGACGTTGAAATTCTCGGTGACGAGGAAAGCAGGGCCGCGCGCGCCGCTCGGGAAAAACAAGATCGCTTCATGCGCGCCGAGCGCATTGTCGTTCGGCAATCGCCCGCCGTCGGTGCGGCGCAGGCCGAGTGACGCCCAGTCGCGGAACGATGCACGGCTGCGCCGCATGTCGAAATTGCCTGGCAGCGTCACTTCATAGCCCCAGGGCAGGCCGGGCTTCCAGCCATGCTCGCGCAGATAATTGGCGATCGAGGCAAGCACATCCGGCACGCTGGTCCACAGATCGCGCTTGCCGTCGCCGGTGAAATCCACCGCCCAGCGCATGAAGCTCGACGGAATGAATTGCGGCTGCCCCATCGCGCCGGCCCATGAGCCGATCATGCGCTCGGGCGGAATGTGCCCCTGCTGCAGCACGAGCAATGCGGTGAGTAATTCGTTCTTCGCGAAGTCGCCCTTGTAGCCGGTGAAGGCGAGCGTCGCGAGCGAGCGGATCACGCCCTTGCCGCCCTGATTGGCGCCGAAGCCGGTTTCGATGCCCCAGATCGCCACCAGCACTTCGCGCGGAACGCCGAACTTGTTCTCCACGGAATCGAACAGGCCGCGCAATTCGCCGAGGCGGCGGGTGCCGCCATTGATGCGCGCCTGCGACACCATGCCGTTGAGATACTCGCCGACCGCGCGGCCGTATTCCGGCTGGCGGCGCGAGAGTGCTGCGATCTCCACATCGTATTGCACATCGCCCAATGCGCGATCGAATGTCGCACGCGTGATGCCGCGCTGCTGCGCCTCCGGCCACAGGGACTGGATGAAGGCGTTGAAGGAGCGCGCTTCGGTTTCGGGGGCTTGGGCGAAGGCAGCGCCAGCAGTGAGGATCAGTGCCGCGCAGATGGCCGCAAAGTGAATGCAAAGCCGCTCAATGCTGCTTGCTTGTCCCGAGATAGGCCGCGACGACACGCTCATCCTTCAGCACCACATCCGCTGGTTCGTTCGCCAGCGTGCTTCATCCTGCATGGGCAGCGGCCGGCTCAGTTCGGCGTCTGCATATCACGGGCGATGCGGGCGGTGGCAATGGATGCCAATGCGCAAAATGAAGCAGGCTGCACGTTGTATCGAACGTGCAGCCTTCCATGCGCTGTTTTCACGGAACAGTGATGGCCGGCGTCATGTCGTCCGGCCAGTGTCTGTCGCTGGTGACTTACGCCGCCTTCTGTGCGGCGGCCGCCTTGGCCAGCTTGAAGTCGTATTTCACTTCATAGAACGGCCGGTCGACCATCTCGCCGTTCGGTGCCTTGCCGGCCGGGTGCTCGACGAACTCCACGATCAGGGCTTCCTTCACGCCGAACACGACATCCGTGTCGATGAACTGGCAGCCCTTCTGGAACAGATGCGTGGTCAGGCTCTTGAAGCCGGGCGCGGCGATATGGAAGTGCACGTGCGCCGGACGCATGTGGCTGATCCGGGTCTTGCGCATCACTTCGCCGATCGGGCCATCCATCGGAATGGTGTAGCCAATCGGTGCGACAGTGCGGACCGAGTAGCTGCCGTCCGGATTGGAATGATAGATGCCGCGCATATAGCCTTCGGCGCCGTCGATCTGCGCTTCATAGAGACCATCGCCATCGGTCTGCCACATGTCGAGCATCGCGCCGGCGATCGGCTTGCCATCGAGATCGGTGATCTTGCCGGTGATGAAGCAGGGAATGCCGGGTGCGCCTTCGGCCATGTTGCCACCATCGGCCACTTCCGGCGAAT
>JAEXXW010000289.1 GCA_023405565.1 Pseudomonadota bacterium | reverse complement strand
GCCAGACAGGCCCCCGAAACAAGGCCCACATAGCCCGACCCGATCATCGTGATGCGCATGATATGATCCTACACTGACCGCGCTCTTGTACTGACTTGCTGATCAGCAACCTCAGTGGCGGTTGCTCTTTCGGATGGAGGCGCCTTTTTCAAAGCGACCTGTCTCTCAAAGATGGCAGACTGATTGGTGCCCCAAGCGTCCACACCGTGGTCGGCAATGGCGCGATTGATTATTTGCGTCAGTTCGTTACGCACGAGGTCATAGTCCGGCAATCGACCCCTCAGGCGCAATTCAGCTTCAAGGTCGGACCGCTCTATTCCTTCATGTGCGAAACCGACGACCGAAAGATGTCTCATCGACTCGGTCCACTTTCTCGAAATCTCTTCATTGCTGAAATCTTTATATTTGCGTCCGCCTTCCAGATATCTCTTCACATCCCGCAGGTCGGAATAACTGATCCAATCTTCGGCAGGCATTTCGGCGTCGTTGTCGCTTCCAAAAACTTTCACCGGTGCATTCCTTCATCCGGAGCCGGTTATTCGGCGATGCCGGATTCCACGATTTCAGCGACTGATTAGTTGGTTTGATCCGCCGCGAGACGCCGCGGGAAAGGGATCATGAGATTCGCCATAAGCATCGCGCAGCGGAAGTAACGTGACGCTAGACGCCGAGGGCTGAGTGCAAGCCGCCAGAGCCATTCCAGCCCGCAGTTTTGCATAAATTGCGGAGCTCTGAGCTGTGCGCCGGATAGAAAATCCAGGCCTGCACCGATGCAAATGAAGCCGATCTTACTTCCACGATCCACGGCCCTTGCCGCGAACAGCTCCTGCTTGGGAGCGCCTAATGCCACCAGACACAACTTCGCCCCTGATGCCTCGATGCGGTCAAGCGCAGTGTCTGCGTCAAATCCATCGGGGGTAAATCCCTGCGCCGGCGATTCCGCACCTGCGATAATCAGGTTGATGCCGGCATGCTGCTTCAACGCCAACCCGGCTCGGGCAAGGATGTCTGGAGCAGTGCCAAAAAGATAGATAGAGATGCTTTCGCGTGCGGCAGCAGCGGCGAGTGGCAGGACCAGATCTGAGCCCGTCGTGCGTTCAACACGCGTTCCCTGGCGTGAGGCCAGCATCGCGACCGGCGCGCCATCGGCGGTGACGTACTTTGCTTTGGCATATGCGCGCCGAAAGCTTGCCGAGCGTCTCAGTTTGTCAAGATGATCCAGGTTCATGGTGAAAACCGCAAAACCTTCGGATTCTTTTGCTGTTTGAATGATCTGGCTGATTGCGCTGTTCAGGTCCGCGATATTGATGGGCCAACCGTCCACAGTCGCTATCGCCTGTGTTGAAGCGCGACACATGTCGAGCTGCATATTCCCCTCACGCATACACAATGAATGATTCAATTTGTCGCGGCCGTTGCCACGATTAAAAATTACGAACTGCTCAAGAGATTTCTAATTTGGTGCTTCCCAATTCCTTTCTGATGCAAAAAATAGGGGCGTCAGATCAGTAGGCGGTCTTCTGAAATGCGAACACGATCAGTGTTCTAAAAATGATCTGGACGTCGTGCCAGAAGCTCCAGCTATCGATGTATTGGAGATCGTATCGCACGCGGTCGGAGATTTTAGCCGCGGTTTCGGTCTCGCCACGACAGCCATTCACTTGCGCCAGGCCCGTAATGCCGGGCTTGATGTGATGTCTCAGTGCGTAGAACTCGACAATGTGCGCCCATGCCTTGTCATGAGCGATCGCGTGGGGGCGGGGGCCAACGATCGCCATCTCGCCGCGCAATACGTTGAAAAGCTGAGGAAGCTCATCGATGCTTGTGCGACGGAGGAAAGCGCCGACCTTGCTCACTCTTGGATCGTTTCGTGTCACCTGGCGAACTGAATCGCCATCTTCGCACGTATACATCGTGCGAAACTTCAGGATTGTGAATTCTCGATTGTTGAAGCCGCAGCGGCGTTGCTGAAAGAACACGGGGCCGCGCGATTCAAGTTTGATGGCAAGAGCCGCAAAAAGAAATATCGGCCAGAGTATGATCAGCGCGCCTGATGCGATGGCGATATCGGAGGCGCGCTTCAGGAATTGCTCGAACGGCGTCAGTGCGGCCCTTTTGACGACGTAGGCAGGCAACTTGGCCAGAGGAACGATAGGTTGTGTGATGAAGTGTGACGCACAGGCGTCGGGCAACAACATCACCGGCAAAGCTTGCTGTCGGAGTTTGCAAAGGGTGTCCTCAAGCGGCTTTGCATCGGACCACGGCATCGCAACGAGAATGGCGTCAATCGATCCGCTTCGACTTAACTCGATCGTCTTGTTCAGCGTGGATGTGTCGTCAAGATCGCCTATTTCCAACGTCTCCACGACGGAAAATTCCGAGGTATCCGACAGCAATTCCCGCGTTGCTCTTGCGATCTCGGAAGGTTTTCCGACAATCGCCAGACGTTGGGGCTTGAGCGCGAAGCGCACCAGCTTCGTTTTCAGCGCAACGGAAAACAAACGCCGGTTGGCCAGAAGTAAGGCCAGACCGCCAAACGAAAACATCAGGAATTGTGCGCGAGAAAAGACCGTGCCGATTTTCAGCAAAAACACGGCGGCGAGAAAAATCGAGAGGGAAACTAAAAAATTCCAGGCAATCTGACGCGCCGGAACATTCAGGAGCTGCTTGAGGCTTAAAGTGCCGAAGCAGGAAATCAGAACATAGCCGGTGCCGACATAGAGGCCGTAGGCGAAAGCAGCGCCAAGGCTCGCGCGAGCGTCACCCGTGGCAAGGTGATAGGCAAACGCCGCGCCGTAGCTCGCGCAAAAAATAGCCAAAAGATCTGACGCTAAAACCAGGGAAACGCCAAAAAATTGTGCCTGAGTAGGCTGTTCTTTTACAATACTTATCATCGCGCATTACGCCTGTACCTGCCGCACGCCGCAATTGGTACGACTTTACGTTTGCCGTAAAGTTTTCGTCAATTTTTGAATGGCAAAATCGGCGGTGGTTCCGCAACTAACGGGTGTAAACCTTAATTGGGCACCTAGGCAGTCCTTTCAGAAATTCGCTATTAAAATCAATTTGTTATGGAGAATCTTAGGAGAGACAAAATTGTGCCGCATAATAAACCATAATGATTCGCACTTCAAACTAGCGTGAAGTGCTTTGTTGTTCCGGCCACAGACCGGGCAACTGGCAACCGACCGGGCAGCAGAATGGACTATCAGATCGGTTTGGTGGTGGGTGCGGCTGCGCTGGGCCTGTTGATGTCTTTGCGCTTCAGCGTGATCGCTTTTTCTCTGGTTTCGTTCGGGGTCGCTCTCGGGTGCTTGCTGTTTGCGGTGATTGAGGCAGACAGCTTTGGCTTTTGGCGAGCCTTCGCGATCTGGATGCTGTTCAACGTGTGTTATGTGGTTGGCGGCGTTTTTCTTCCATTTTCGGTTTTTCGGCGCGACACGGGCTCATCCAAGCCGTCGTCGCCTCAGGTTTATCCGAACAACTGAGCGTTTCCCGATCGCTCTTGAAAATAAATCGTTGACACCGCTCCCGATGCCATCGGGCGAGGTGACGTGATTTGCTATGTTTCCCTGGATTAGCCGAGCGCCATTTGCACGGCCGGTGTCGCCACCGGTTTGCGCAGCCTCTTCTTCAGATGTTCGGCAAGGCGCAGCGAGAGGGCTACGATTGTCAATGTCGGATTGGCCTGACTTGACGTCGGAAAGGTAGCTGCACCTGCAATGTAAAGATTGTCCACGCCGTGTATCCGGCATTGCCTGTCGACAACGCTGGTGCGAGCATCGGTCCCCATTCTGGCCGTGCCGATGTGATGACCGCCATATGCGCCGTAGCGGATCATCTCCGCCTCTATCGCATCGGGATCGTACTCAAACCTGCCGACAGTGGATTTGGAAAAATCGGACGCCAGCATCGCAACGGCTTTCTCTACCGTTTGGACATCCTGCCGCGTATAGCGCCAGTCAATTTTGATGCGTGGGATTCCGAAGGCGTCCGTATCATCCGCCAGCGTTATGCGACTCTCAGGGTTCGGAATCTGCTCGGCGTGAAAATCGATAGAGAACAGGTCAGCCTTTGACTTCACCACGAGGGACGGGATCTTGCGCTCGGCAAGAAAGCGTCCGGTCAACATCTGGGCGGCAAACCGGGCGGTCGAAAAGGGGGCGGCGGCCACATTGGCGATGTGGCGGCGGTATTGATTC
>JAEXXW010000276.1 GCA_023405565.1 Pseudomonadota bacterium | reverse complement strand
GTGCGGGCCTGCGCCATTGCAGCGTGCGGCAGGGCGACATCTACGATCTGTCGGTGCCGCGCGATTCCTTCGATGTCGTGATCATCCATCAGGTGCTGCATTATCTCGATGACGGTGCGCGGGCCGTCAAGGAAGCCGCGCGCGCGCTGACACCCGGCGGTCGCCTGCTGGTGATCGATTTCGCCCCGCACGATCTCGAATTCCTGCGCGAGGACCACGCGCATCGCCGTCTCGGTTTTGCGCCGGAGATCGTTTCGCAATGGCTGACGGCGGCCGATCTCGATGTCGTGCAGCAGCGCAACATCGCGCCCGACAAGGATTCCGACGGCAAGATCGCCGTCTCACTGTGGCTCGCACGCGACAAGCGTGTGCGGATCGCCGGCCGACAGGAGGTCGCATGACCAAAACCATCGCGGAACGCGCCAGCCGACTGGCGAACGGATATGGTCCGAAGCTGCGCGTGTCGTTTGAATTCTTCCCGCCGAAGACCGAGGAGATGGAGCGCACGCTGTGGGATGCGATCGAGCGTCTGGCGCCGATCGAGCCACATTTCGTGTCGGTGACCTATGGCGCGGGCGGTTCCACGCGCGAGCGCACGCATGCCACGGTGAAGCGAATCCTCGATGAGACCGCACTGACACCGGCGGCGCATCTCACCTGTGTCGATGCCACGCGTGAGGATGTCGATGCGGTGGTGCGCCAGTATCGCGAGATTGGCGTCCGCCATATCGTCGCTCTGCGCGGCGATCCGGTCAGCGGCGTCGGCGCCCATTATGCGCCGCATCCGGGTGGCTATCGCAATGCGGCTGATCTCGTCGCCGGCATCAGGCGGACCGGCGATTTCGAGGTGTCGGTTTCGGCCTATCCGGAAAAGCATCCGGATTCACGTGATGTGCAGGCCGATCTCGACATGCTGCAGGCCAAGGTCGATGCCGGTGCGACCCGCGCGATCACGCAATTCTTCTTCGATAACGAAGTCTATTTCCGCTATCTCGACCGCGTGCGCGCACGGGGCATCAATATTCCGATCGTGCCGGGCATCGTGCCGGTGCAGAATTTCAAGCAGGTGAAGAGTTTCGGCGAGCGTTGCGGCACGACCATTCCGCGCTGGCTGGCGGACCGCTTTGACGGGCTCGATGACGATGTGGCGACCCGCAAGCTCGTCGCCGCGGCGGTCGCGGCCGAGCAGGTGCTCGACCTCGTCGATCACGGCGTGACCGATTTTCACTTCTACACGATGAACCGGGCCGATCTCGTCTACGCGATCTGCCATCTGCTGGGCTTTCGCCCGACGATGAAGGAAGCGGCGTGATGATGGCTTTCTTTTCGTCATGCCCGGCCTTGTGCCGGGCATCCACGTCTTTCTTTGAAACAAGTCGTGGATGGCCGGGACATAAGCCGTCAAAGACGCCGTCTTTAACGGCTTATGCCCGGCCATGACGAACGACAAGGTTATGACAGTGACAGTAAAACCATCCTCTACCGAAATCACCCTTCGCCAGCTCGCATCGGAGCGCATCCTGCTGCTCGACGGCGGCATGGGCACGATGCTGCAGCGGCACAAATTCGACGAAGACGGGTTTCGCAGCGCGCGGTTCAAGGACTGGCATCACGACGTGCGGGGCAACAACGATCTGTTGTCGATCACGCAGGGCGATGCGGTGCGCGACATCCATCTCGCCTATTTCCGCTCGGGCGCCGATATCGTCTCGACCAACACCTTCTCCTCGACCGTGATCGCGCAGGCCGATTACGGCATGGAAGAACTCGTGCCGGAACTGAACCGCGCGTCCGCCATTCTCGTGCGTGAGGCAGCGGCCATTGCGCAGAAGGAGGATGGCCGGCAGCGCTTTGTCGCCGGCGCGATGGGACCGACCAACCGCACCGCGTCGCTGTCGCCCGACGTGAACAATCCGGGCTTCCGCGCCGTCACCTTCGATGCGCTGAAGGATGCCTATGCCCAACAGGCCGCCGCATTGCTTGAGGGCGGCGCCGATCTGTTGTTGCTCGAAACCATCTTCGACACGCTGAATGCCAAGGCGGCTTTGTATGCGATCGCCGAACTGGAAGAGGCGCGTGGCGAAAAGATCCCGGTGATGATCTCCGGCACGATCACCGATTTGTCCGGTCGCATGCTCGCCGGACAGACGCCGGAAGCGTTCTGGAATTCCATCCGTCATGTCGCGCCGTTTTCGGTCGGCCTGAACTGCGCGCTCGGTGCCAAGGAAATGCGCGCGCATATGGACGATCTTAGCCAGGTCGCCGATACGCTGACCTGCGCCTATCCGAATGCCGGCCTGCCGAATGAGTTCGGGCTGTATGACGAAAGCCCCGAACACATGGCGGGGCTGCTTGGGGAGTTTGCGGCGTCCGGCCTTGTCAACATCGTTGGCGGTTGCTGCGGCACGACGCCGGATCATATGAGCGCGATTGCAAAGGCGATTGCCGGCAAGAAGCCACGCGCGATCCCGGTGATCGAACGGCGCTTGCGCCTGTCCGGTCTCGAGCCGTTCACGCTGACGCCGGAAATTCCATTCGTGAATGTCGGCGAGCGCACCAACGTCACCGGCTCCGCGAAATTCCGCAAGCTGATCACCAACGGCGATTACACCGCCGGTCTTGCCATCGCCCGTGACCAGGTCGAGAACGGTGCGCAGG
>JAEXXW010000273.1 GCA_023405565.1 Pseudomonadota bacterium | reverse complement strand
GGCATCGCCACCGCGCTCCACCACAAATGCCAGGGCCAGCGGCGCAAAGGCCTGCATGATCTGGAACGGCTTGGCGATCCGGCCCAGCACCCGGCCATAACCGACATACCCGAAGAGAGACAACGGCACCGCGCCGCGGGCGATCGTCATCAGGCCGTTGGCGGCACCGAACATGATTGCAAAGGCGATCGCAGCGGGCAGCGCGAAGCCAAATATCGCGAGCAGGACAAAGCCCGACAGAATCAGCGCGACCGCAAAGCGCGCGAGATTGAGCGGATGGACATTGCCGGCAAACAACAACTCGCAAATACGCGCTGCAACCTGTGACGGCCCGAACAATGCACCGATGATTACGGCCGTCGCCGGATCGATACCGGCGCGACCGAACATCGCCAGAAGATGCGCGGCAAGGCCGGACGGGACGAAGGCATAGACGGCAAAGCCCGCAGCGACGAGAAAGAAGATCAAGCCGTTCGCAGGCACAACGGCCGGCGCCGTCACATCACTTGCACCTTTCGCATCCGGCATCGGCGTGGCCCGCGTGCGCGGCAGGACAAAAGCATGCAGCGGCGCCGACACGACAGCGAGAATGGCCGCGAACAAAAGATAAGTGCCGTGCCAGTCGGTATAGGTGAGCGAAAGCTGTGTCGCCGGCCAGCTCACCGTGGAGGCAAAGCCGCCCGCGAGCGTCAGGATGGTGATCGGCTTGCGCGCGGCTGCACCGAAGATGCGGCCAAGCGAGGCGAAAGCCGGATCGTAGAGATTGGCGGCGATGGCCACGCCGAGGATCACCCAAACCCCGAAATAAGCTACCGGATGCCCGACAGTCACCAGCAGCACGAGGCCCAGCGCACCGGTCAGCGATCCGCAGGCCATGACGATGTGGCCACCGAAGCGATCGATCCAGCCCCCGATGGTCGGCGCGACAAGGCCGGCCACGAGCAGCGCGAGCGAGAACCCGCCCATCGCGAATGACAGCGACCAGCCGCGCTCCGCCGCGATCAGCGGCATCATCAGCACCGGCGGATAGAACAGAATGCCCCATGCCAGAATCTGCGTCACACCAAGGACGAGAACGGCGCGCCAGGGACCGAAGATGAAGTCGCGGGGATGAGGCATGAGGTAATGCCTAGATTAACGCCGTCTTAGGGTGCCGCTCAACCAAACAGACGCGTTGCCCAGAAACAAAGAGCGGAAATCGCTGCGGTGCAAGGAATGGTGATGATCCACGCCATGACGATGCCGTTGGCGACACTCCAGCGCACGCCAGAGACTTTCTTGGCCGCACCGACGCCAATGATGGCACCGGTGATGGTATGCGTGGTCGAGACCGGAATGCCGAGCCCGGTTGCCATGAACAGCGTGATCGCGCCGCCGGTTTCCGCACAGAAGCCCTGGACCGGCGTCAGCCGTGTGATCTGCGAGCCCATGGTTTTGACGATGCGCCAGCCGCCCATCAATGTGCCAAAGCCCATGCCGACCTGACAGGCGATCACCACCCAGAAGGGCACATAGAATTCGCCGCCGAGATAGCCTTGCGAATACAGCAGCACGGCAATGATGCCCATCGTCTTTTGCGCATCGTTGCCGCCATGGCCGAGCGAATACAGCGATGCGGAAATGAATTGGCCCGTCCGGAAGATCAGATCGACGCCGTAAGGCGTCGAGCGCGCAAAGAGCCAGGACACGATCAGCACGAGGACCAACGCAAGCACAAATCCGGTCAACGGCGACAGCACGATGGCGGCGCTGGTCTTGGCGAGGCCCGACCACACAATCGAGGAGAAGCCGACCTTGGCAAGGCCGCCGCCGACGAGGCCGCCGATCAACGCATGCGAGGAACTGGACGGGATGCCGTAATACCAGGTGATCAGGTTCCAGGAGATCGCACCCATCAGCGCGGCGAAGATCAATCGTGAATCCACAATCTCCGCCGAGACGATGCCGGTCCCGATCGTGTTCGCCACGTGCAGCCCGAACACAAGGAATGCGATGAAGTTGAAAAACGCCGCCCAAGCGACCGCGTAATGCGGCCTGAGCACCCGGGTCGAGACGATGGTCGCAATCGAATTGGCGGCATCATGCATGCCGTTGATGACGTCAAAGGCGAGCGCAACCACATTGAGTGCGATCAGCAGCGGGAGGACGAGAGAGCCATCCACGACGATGTCCGTCAGACGTGTTCGATCACGGTAGCGTGCAGCACATTGGCCACATCATCGAAACGATCGACCACCTTCTCCAGATGGTCATAGACCTCGTTGCCGGTGATGAAGCCCATCGGATCCGAATGGCGATATCGCTGATAAAGCTCCTTCAGCCCGGTGTCGTGCAATTCGTCGGCCTGCCCTTCGAGACGGGAAATTTCTTCCGTGATCTCGCTGATTCGCCCGGCTTGCCCACTGATCGATTTCAGGAGCGGAATGGCTTCTTCCACGAGGCTTGCGCATTGCCGGATCAGATCCGCCATCTCGCGCATCTGCGGCGTGAATTCGCGCAGTTCGAAGATCATCACCGATTTCGCGGTCTTCTGCATCTGGTCGATGGAATTATCCATCGATGTGATCAGTTCCTTGATCGCGCCGCGATCGAACGGCGTGATGAACGTGCGCTGGACGGCAATGAAGATGGCGCGGGTGATGACATCGGCGTCGTGCTCGCGATCCATCACAAGCTGATAATTGCCGGCGACGGCATTGCCGCCATCCAGCATGTTGCGCAGCGCCTCCGCGCCCGCCACAAGCGTCTTCGAGTGCTGCGCGAACAGATCGAAAAAGCGTTCCTCCTTCGGGAGCAACGCATTGAACCAGCGCATCATGAGCGCTTCTCCGGCACGGACTAACAGCGCCGGACGCTATCCGATTCGAATGCCGCAGATGACTGTCTTATGACAAAGACGGGCCTTTATGCCCGCGGTGCACAGCGAACGTAAATCTGCGTGCCGTAGCGGCCCGACACTTCCGGATCGAGGAAGCGCACGGTCATGGTGCGGCCGTCGAACGAGGTGATCTCGCGATCCTGCAGACCACCGGCCGGTTCGCCGGCTGGACCGATAAAGGTCTTGTTGCCGGGTCCGCCTTTCATGCGCAGCTCTTCGGGCTGCGCCTTGTCCGGCATATGCATGATCACACCGCCGGTCGGGCCCATGCCGATATTGTAGGGCTGCTTGCAACCGTTGCGAGCAGCCGCCTCGGTACGTTTCAGGTCGCTCTGATTGTGGAAGGCCGCAAGGCCCCAGCGTCCGGTGATTTCCTGCGGCTTGATCGTGGGAGGAAGATCGGGCGTTGTCGCAACAGGCGCGATGGTGCCTTCGCTCGGCCCCTGGCTCGCGCAACCGGCCAAGACAAGTCCCCCTGCGAGGACAAGCATGCTGGCCTTGATCGGGGCAAGACGCCGTGCAGACACCATGGTTCAACCTCTATTGCAGGGGAACAGCCGATCCCCCGTTCTCTTCATTCCGCCTCTACTCTGCGGGTAAGTCCTCGGCTGTGCAAGACATTTGGGCAAATTCGCATCTGCGGCATCCACAGACGGCCCCGATTACCATGCCGGCCAGACCGCTCTTTCCGGCTCGCAGAGCACGCCATTGCGACCTTTGGAGCCGCGATCCTGTCTTGACAGAAGACCCCTTGGGCCCGTATGTCCGGCTCCGCTAGCACTCTTTTCTATTGAGTGCCAAATAGCTGCAAATTCAGCGAATTTCAGGCGCGACTGCGCGCAATCCCCACGAGGAAAACATGGCCAAGACCAAATTCCGCCCCCTGCATGACCGCGTCGTCGTGCGTCGCATCCAGGC
>JAEXXW010000232.1 GCA_023405565.1 Pseudomonadota bacterium | reverse complement strand
ATTGTCCACCGCCGATCGTGCGCTGCGCCGTTGTATCACGCAACACGAAGCGATCGCCCGAGGCCGCGGCAATAGGTTGTTCAAGCACCAGTTGCACGAAGGCTTCATCGCCGGGCACAATCGGCTTATCGTCGAGCAGCACGATGCGCGCGGCAACATCTGATGCCGCATGATGCAGATGCACCGGCGTCCACTGCCCGATTGCCCTGGCTTCGGAGGCCAGCAGCCGGACCGATGCATCGATCCGGTCGGTGGGCGCATGCAAACCTGGGTCCATCACGATATCGCCGCGATGGATCGCATCCTTGCTGATGCCGTCGCCGGCGAGATTGAGCGCGCAACGCTCGCCGGCAAAGCCCTGCTCGCGCGGCCTGTTCTGCGCATGGATCGAGCGCACGCGCGCGGAAAGCCCGGATGGGCTGATCGCCACGTTGTCGCCAACAGAAACGGAACCGGACAGGATGGTGCCCGTTACCACCGTGCCGGTTCCCTGCAGGACGAAGGAGCGGTCCACCGCGAGGCGGAAAAGGCCGCCCCGCTTTCGCACGGTCACACCATCCATCAATTCGAACAGATGCTCGCGCAAGGCACCAACGCCAGCGCCGCTCAGCGTCGAGACCGGAATGATTCTGGCTTGCGACAGTGTCGTCCCTTCAAGGACTGCGCGGATATCGGCTTCCACTTCGGCGAGCCGCGCATCGTCGACGAGATCGGCCTTGGTCAGCGCGACGGCACCGCTGCTAATGCCCAGCAGATCGATGATCGAAAGGTGTTCGCGCGTCTGCGGCATCACGCCATCATCGGCGGCAACCACCAGCACAGCGAGATCAATGCCGGTCGCACCAGCGAGCATGTTGTGCACGAAGGCTTCATGCCCCGGCACATCGATGAAGCCAAGGATCGACCCATCCGGTGCAGGCAGGAACGCATAGCCGAGATCGATCGAGATGCCGCGCTTCTTCTCCTCCTTAAGACGATCGGTATCGACGCCCGTCAGCGCGCGCACCAGCGAGGTCTTGCCGTGATCGATATGACCTGCGGTGCCGATGATCATTTCGTCGCCTCGGCAGACGAACGTGACACCGCGCGCTCTATATCGGCGGCCTTTTCAGGCGATACGGCATCGCGCGCCGGACCGATGAAGCGGTCCGCCAATGCGCTGCCATTCTTCCGCGCGATCAAAAGCAGCGACAGGGCTTTTTCAGGATCACGCGGCACGCCGGCGCCGAGATGATGCGCGGCGCCGAGCATGGCCTGACCATCGGCATCGCCGCCGTCGGCCGCCCTGCTCCACCATGTCGCGGCCCGGGAGGGATCACGCTCCACGCCCAGGGCATTGTGGAAGATCATGCCGAGCCGCGTCATCGACGATGCAACGCCCTTGTCGGCGGCCTGCTGCGCCCAATCGAAGGCCTGTGCGTAGTCGGGCGTGATCACATCACCTTCCAGCAGCATCCAGCTCAGCATATCCTGCGCGGGGGCATCGCCGGCTTCAGCCGCCTTACGATACAGATCGGCCGCACGCTGATAATCCTGTTCGACGCTCTCACCTTTGAAATACAGCGCCGCCAGATTGCGCTGCCCGACCGGATCATCGGCCTGCGCCGCCAGCGTCAGCCATTTCAGCGCGAGCGCATCGTCACGCGCGACACCAAGGCCTTCCGCGAAGCATGCGCCGATATTGTTCTGCGCCCGCGCCACACCGGCATGGGCCAGTGGTGCCCAGACCTCCAAAGCGCGCTCGTAATCGCCCTGCTCCGATGCTGTGTAAGCGGCCGCCATCTGCGCCGCGACATCGAGATCGGACACCCTGGTTTTCGGCAGAAGGCGTTCAATCCATCGCATCGGGCTGATCCTCGACGCGCAGGGCCGACAGGTTGGCAGCGAAGCTCGCTTCGTCCTCGAGGCAACGCATGTCGAGAACGAGCGACTGATCGGCGATATGACCGACCACCGGGATCGGCAGCTTGCGCAGGACAATGGACAGCGCACTGATGGCGCTTCCCGCGCCTTTCGCCTGAGCAGCGCGAATGGCAACGCCGAAACTTGGAATGCCTTCGAGCGGCAATGCACCCGACCCGATCTGGCTGGCGCATTCAGTCATCTCGACGCCAAATGCCGGGCCGACGGCTTTGGCAATCACCGGCTTCATTCGCTCGGCAACCGCCCTGATCTCATCGCGCGGCCGCGCGAACAAGCGGGCCGTCGGCAGCCTTTGCGCGAGCCGGTCCGGATCGCGGTAGAGCTTCAATGTGGCTTCGAGCGCGGCAATCCGGATCTTGTCGATGCGCAATGCCCGCTTCATCGGATTCTTGTTGATCTGCGCGATCAGATCCTTACGGCCGACAATGAAGCCGGCCTGCGGACCACCGAGAAGCTTGTCGCCCGAGAAGGTGATCAGGTCGGCTCCTTCCTTCACCGCCTCCATCACCGTCGGCTCGTGCTTCAGGCCGTAACGGGTCAGGTCGATCAGCGTGCCGGAGCCGAGATCGTTGACCAGCGGCACGCCTTTCTCTTTCGCGATCACAGCGAGATCGCGCGGCAGGACTTCAGCCGTGAAGCCCTCGACCCGATAGTTCGACGTGTGAACCTTCAGGATCAAACCAGTCTCGGGGCTGATCGCGCCGACATAATCCTTCTTATGCGTGCGATTGGTGGTGCCGATTTCGACGAGGCGCGCGCCGGCCCGCGCCATGATCTCCGGCATCCGGAAGGCCCCGCCGATCTCGATCAATTCGCCACGGGAGACGATCGCGTCACGACCTTTCGCCAGCGTGTTCAGCACGATCAAAACCGCGGCAGCATTGTTGTTGACGACCGTCGCATCCTCCGCCCCTGTCAATTCACACAAGAGACCGCGAAGATGATCGTCGCGCTCGCCGCGCTTGCCACCGCCGACATCGAATTCCAGTGCGACCGCATTGCGCATCGCTTCGGTCGCTGCGGCGATCGCCACATCGGCCAGCAATGCACGGCCAAGATTGGTGTGCAGGATCGTGCCGGTGAGATTGAAGACAGGCCGCAGGCTCGACCGGTCATCCTGCTGCAGCTTGCCGAGAGCGAGTTCGGCCACGCGATCTGCGTCCACCACGCTGCGCGTTGCGCGCGCATCGGCCAGGACGCTACGGATCGCTCCGACAACCGATGGCCTGCCGAAATGTTCAATCGCGGTCAGGCCCGCAGACGCGCCCAGAACCTCGTCGACCGAGGGAAGCTTGCGCAGGTCGCTGAGGTCGGCGTTGGTCATGATGCGCGCTCCCTCAGTACCCGAGCAGATAAGGATTGAAGGCGCTACGCCTGTAGCCAGCCTCCTTGACCAGAATATCGAGAGCGAGTGTTGCAACGTCGTCAGCCACCGGCTCAAGCGAAGGGTCTTTGTGCTGATGCAGGATCTTCGCATAGCTGTGGCATTCCTCGCAGGTCTCCGCCTGCACGTTGGATTGCGAGCCCTCGATCTCCTTGTAGCCGATCCCCTTGGTTGTGCCGCAGGCGGTGCAACGGATACGAACGTAATGCCACCATGTCTCGCATAGAGAACAGGTACAGAAACGGGTGTTAGCCGCTTCCTGCCATCCGACAATGACGCTTGCCACCGGCGGGCCACCACAGACGGGACAAACCGCATCGCCGACCGGCACGAGGCGCGATGCATCCAGTTGGGCCGCAACGCGCGCGAAATGCACCTGCAGCGCCGCGGCGACAAAGACGTGGCTGGCCAGTGTTTCAATCGGAATGGATTCCGCCAGCACCGCGCGCACCATGGCATCGCGGATTGGCGCATCGGCGTCCCTGGCCGCAAGCAGGGCCTCGCGCGCCGTCACCGGCATGTTGAGCGACGTTGCGCCATCGAACAGGCGATCGAGCGTCGTCTCGAACACGGGCTCGATCAGGAAGCGGCTGCGGTCGAGCGGCGGCATGTTGAACTCGCGCGCCCGCTCCCGCGCGTCGAGCGGCGGAACGTCCGGCTGCGCAAGGCCGGGCTGGATCGCGTTCTGCACATCGGCAAGCCCAGCCAGGAATGTCAGATAGGGGGCGAGTTCGTGTGCCTGCGCCAGTTCGCGTAACCGCGCTGCACGGTAGGCGAAAAGAGTTGTCGGATCGGGAAGCCGGGCGAAGGGAGGTGTTGAAACCTCGCCGATCGGAACCGCGTCGTGGCGCGGCGCGCCTATGTCACTCATGTCGTAACCTCACGAACCA
Source organism: Pseudomonadota bacterium (assembly GCA_023405565.1). Lineage (GTDB taxonomy): Bacteria > Pseudomonadota > Alphaproteobacteria > Rhizobiales > Xanthobacteraceae > Pseudorhodoplanes. Next base: position 3,213 of record JAEXXW010000232.1, on the reverse strand, counting down.
CACGGGCCACGTGCCGAGATGTCCCGCCCGCCTCATAAAGCGGGCGGAACCATTTCCATCAGCGCTTGGTCGTTATCAGCTCACGTAACCATTTGCGGTGATGACGCCAAGCCCACCCGCCGGTGACCTGTCCGCGCGTCATCGCGCTGATCGTGCCCTGTACCCAGATCGCCGCATAGACATGCACGATCCAGACGCAGATGGCCGCAATGGCCGCCACGGCATGAACGAGCACCGCAACCCGCTGCTGGGTCAATGAGAAGAAGTTTCCGAAGTAGACTTCCCAGATCACCACGCCGCTCGTGATCAGCACGATGATCAGCGCGGACATCGACCAGAAGACCATCTTCTGACCGGCATTGTATTTGCCGACCTCCGGCAGGTTCTCCTCATGGCCCGCGATCACGTCGCGGATCTTGGCCATCCAGGTGCCATCCTCGCGCTTCCAGAGATTGGCTTTCCAGAAGCGCAGGAACAGACCCGCAAAGCTGAAGAACAGCACAACGCCGATCCACGGATGGATCGCGCGCGTGAGCTGACCGCCACCGAAGAGACCCGTCAAGAAGAACAGGCTCGGATGGAACAGCGCCAGACCGGATATGGCCAACAGCACAAGGCACGTGGCCGTGATCCAGTGGTTGATGCGGGCACCGACGGTGTACCGATCGACCGTGACCGGCTTGCCGCGATGGACGCTGTCACCCGTTTCGACATCATATTCCATGGCCATCGTTACTTACTCCCGGCCAGCCGCTCGGCGTTCTCCTCATCCTCCTGCGTCACCCGGTTGGGTCCCGATACGAGGTAGTGGATGAAGCCGATTGCGGCAAAGAGTCCAATCGATGCCAGACCAGCGTATTTGGTCACGCCCTTCCAGGCCTCAACGATCGGGCTGATACGCGGATCGCGTGGAAGGTTGGCATAGATTTCCGGTTTGTCGGCATGCTGCAGAACGTACATGACGTGCGTTCCACCGACACCCGGCGGATCGTACAGGCCGGCATTCTTGAAGCCGCGGGACTTGAGATCCTTGATGCGGCCATCGGCCCATTTCTTCATGTCGCTCTTGGTGCCGAACACGATCGCCTGGGTCGGGCAAGCCTTCTGACAGGCCGGCCCCTGACCGACGGCGACACGATCGGAACACAGCGTGCACTTGTAAGCCTTGTGATCGACCTTGGAGATGCGCGGGATGTTGAACGGACATCCTTTCACGCAATAGCCGCAACCGATGCAGTTCTCGTGCACGAAGTCGACGATGCCGTTCGTATATTGAACGATCGCACCCGGCGCCGGACAGGCCTTCAGGCATCCAGGATCCGAACAATGCATGCAGCCGTCCTTGCGGATCAGCCATTCGAGATTGTCGGTTTCCGGATTTACCCATTCGGTGAAACGCATCACCGTGAAGGAGTTCGGCGTCAGATCGAGAGGATTGTTATAGCTCCCCTCGTTGATGCCGATCTTTTCCTTCATGTCATTCCATTCAAGGCATGCCACCTGGCAAGCCTTGCAGCCGATGCATTTCGAAACGTCGATCAGTTTCGCAACCGGTGCCAGCGGCTCCGCAGGCAAGGCCTGCGAAGATGCCGAACGCTTCACCAGATTGCGGTCGCTCAACACAGCCTTGACGGGCTGTGTCGGCGGATTGGGGATGATGTTGTCCCATGCCATGATGCCATCCTCCCTCAGAAGTCTCGGGTCCGCTTGCCGTCAGGCCCGCGGTCGAAGAAGGCTTGCACCAGACTGCGCTCAGGATCGCTCTCGCCATAATCGGCAAGGACGACCGGACCGGCAATCGGCTCGATATCGACAAGGAACGCCTTGTATTCCGGCGTTTCGATATTGGCATCGCCAACAAAGGGCGTCAGCGAATTCGGTCCGAAGCCTTTCCGCGTCACACCGGTAAAGCCCCAGTGCAACGGGATACCGACGACATGGACAGGCTTGCCGTCACACATCAGCGGCCGGATGCGCTTCGTCACCACCGCCTTGGCCTTGACCGAACCGCGCTTGGACCAGACGCGCACCCAATGGCCGCCCTTGATGCCCTTTTCCTTCGCGAGCTCTTCCGAGATCTCGACAAAGAATTCAGGCTGCATGACGGCATTGAACGTGACGTGCTTGGTCCAGTAGTGGAAATGCTCGGTGAGACGATAGGACGTCGCCGCATACGGAAACTCCTTCGAATCGCCGAACTGCTCCATGTCGCCCTTGAACACGCGGGCCACCGGATTGCCACGCACCTTGGGTGCGATGACGTTGGTAACCGGAGACTCGAACGGTTCGTAGTGAACCGGGAAGGGGCCGTCGCGCATCATGCCGCGCGCGAAAAGACGCGCCGACCCTTCAGGGTTCATGATGAACGGCCCCACATCACGCGGCTTGGCATTCACCGCGATGTCGGGGACATCGTAACCCGTCCAGGCCGTGCCGTTCCACTCGATCAGCTTGCGGCTCGGATCCCACGGCTTGCCGTCGAGATCGCAGGACGCCCGATTGTAGATGATGCGGCGATTGGCCGGCCACGAGAACGTCCACTTCGAGTAGGCACCGGTATCATCCGGGTCGCTGTTATCGCGACGGGCCATCAGGTTGCCCGCCTCGGTAAAGCTGCCGGAATAGATCCAGTTGCCGCAAGCCGTCGTGCCGTCATCACGCAGCACGCCGAAGCCCGCGACCTGTTTGCCCTTCTCAAGAAGGATCTTGGTGGGGTCGCTGGGATCGGTCACGGTCTCCAGCACATAGCCGTTCATCTCCTTCGCGAGTTCCTCGGGAGACGGCTCGTCACGATCCTTGTAGTTCCATGTAAGATTGAGGATCGGATCGGAATACGCGCCGCCCTCCTTCCGATAGAGCTCCTTCAGACGCAGGTGAATCTGCGCCATGATCCAGACGTCGTTCATGGCTTCGCCCGGAGGCGTCGCGCCGGCCCAGTGCCATTGCAGCCAGCGGCCCGAATTCACCAGCGCACCTTCGTCTTCGGCAAAGCAGGTCGTCGGAAGCTGGATCACCTCGGTCTGAATCTTCGATGTTTCAACATCGTTGTATTCGCCGTGATTTTCCCAGAACCGCGACGTCTCTGTCTCAAGCGGATCCATCGTGATGAGGAACTTGAGCTTTGACAACGCAACCGTGAGCTTCTTCCTGTTCGGGAAGGACAGCAACGGGTTGAAGCCCTGGCAGACATAGCCGTTCATCTTGCCCTGGTGC
>JAEXXW010000136.1 GCA_023405565.1 Pseudomonadota bacterium | reverse complement strand
TAGCCATTGGAGTGACGCACCAGAACGAGGTTGCCGTAGCCCTTCATTTCGTTGCCGGCATAGGCAACAACGCCATCCTCGGACGCCTTGATCGGCGTGCCTTCCGGCACGGCGAGATTGATACCGTCATTCTGCTGACCGGTCGGCTTGGGACCGAAACCGGCAATGATGCGGCCACGCGCCGGCCAGCGGAAACCTGCTGCCCCTGTCGAACCGGTATCGGCCGCTTCGGACTTGGTGTCATCAACCGGATTGTCCTTCGCCGGTGTGATCATGCGTGCCGAATTTGTCACCGGCGGCTGAATTTCAGCGGCACGCGGTTGAGCTGCAGCCACGCGTTGCGGCGCGGGCGCGGCGGCCGGCTGCGCGGTGCGCGGTGTTTCAGCTGCCACGGGCGCAGGCTGTGTCATGGCCGTCGCTGTGCGTGAGCCGGCAACACCCGGAATGGTCAGCCGCTCACCCATCTTCACCATGTGATGCGGCGGCAGATTGTTCGCCTTGGCGATCGCGACCGGGCTCACCTTGTAGCGGCGTGCGACGCTGAACATCGTCTCGCCAGGACCGACGGTATGCACAGCACCCTGCCCGGCCGGCGCCGACGGCGTGCGCGCATTGCCGGTTGCGATGGGCGTTGCAACAGGCTGCGGCTGCGCAGCAGCGACGCGCGAACCGCCATTGCCGTATTTCGGAATCACTAGACGCTGACCGGGATAGATCGGCGTTCCGGTCGACATGCCATTGGCTTCAGCAATAGACAGCGCGGGCACACCATAGCGCCGCGACAATGTCTGGATGGTCTCACCCTTGCCGACTGTCACCGGCGTGCCGCCATTCCAGTCCCAGTTTTGCGATGCCTGCGGCTGCGCCACAACAGAACGCGTCGCGGGACGCGACACAGAACCGGTCACATCCTGACGCACAACCGATTGCGGCGCAGATTGCTGAGACGGAGGCTGCTGGTATTGCGGTGCAGGCTGATAAGGCGGCTGTTGATATTGTTGCTGCGGATACGGCTGCTGGTATTGGGGCTGCGCATATTGCGGCTGGCCGAGCGGACGGCTCTCGACATGGTTCGGCGCCGGCTGCTGGTATTGCGGCACGGAGCCCGTGTTCTCCACGCGCGAGGACGAGGAGAACGGGTTCGAGAAAGACTGCTGATCGAGGCGGTTGGCATCACCGCTGCAGCCGGCGGTCGCCAATGCCAGCGCCGCGCAAACCGTCAGACGGGATACGGAAGGTGAGCGAAGGGGCTCATCAGAACGCATCGGTTACAACTCACTCACAGACGCCACAAAACCAAAAGTGAGTTAACACCGGCCAAGTAAATGCAGCCTTAATTGTGCGCGAGCTGTAAACCTTAATGGCGGTGCCATGACACGCCGTGCAATCGAGGTTTACAATTCCTTTTTCAAAGCTCCTTGGCTTGCCCCGGCAGCAACGGCACGAAGCGCACGCCGATCAGATTTTCCCGCTTGATGCCCTCGCCCGTCTTGCGCAGCCGCACGATCTCCTGCGGGCCGTCATGCGGGCCGAGCGGCAGCACCAGGATGCCGCCGTCATCGAGCTGATTCATAAGCGTTTCGGGAATCGTTTCAGCGGCGGCGGTGACGATGATGCGATCGAATGGCGCACGCTGCGGCGCGCCTTCACGGCCGTCGCCGACGATCACTTCGATATTGGTATAGCCGATCATGTCGAAGATCTTGCGCGCCCGTTCGGCGAGCGTGCGATAGCGCTCGATCGAGACCACCGTGGCCGCAATTCGCGAAATCACGGCGGCCTGATAGCCGGAACCGGTGCCGATCTCGAGCACGCGATGCCGCGTCTGCAATTCCAGCAATTCGGTCATATAGGCGACCACATAGGGCTGACTGATGGTCTGCCCGCAATCGATCGGCAGGGCATGGTCCTCATAAGCCTGCGGCTTGAGGCTGTCCGGCACGAACATCTCGCGCGGCACCTCCTCCATCGCCCGCAGGACAGCCGGATCGGTGATGCCGCGACGCCGGAGCGTCAGCATGAACTCCATCCGGTCCAGCTGCTTGTTCGGCACCTTTGGTTTGTCGGGCCACATCGCCTGGCACCTTATCGCCGCTCATTCCCGCGCAGACGGGAATCCAGAGGCATCAGCACGAGGTTCCGCTTTCGCGGGAGAGACCTATCGTGCTCTCAATCGACGGGTTCATCAATCCAGGGCCTCGGCGAGCACGGTCATATAGGTCTGGTCCGTGAGATCGAGGCGCAGCGGCGTCACCGAAATGCGATTGGAGGCGAGCGCCGACAGATCGGTGCCATCCGCCGGGGTCGGCTTTCCTTTCCGGGAGAAAGCGATCCAAAAATACGGGTTGCTGCGTCCGTCGAAGCGCGGCTCGATCCGCAGCAATTCCTGATCGCGCTTGCCTTGCGAGGTCACCGAGATGCCCTGCACGGCGTCCGCGTGACAATCCGGGAAATTCACATTGACCAGCGAGCCTTTCGGAATGCCGGCCTTGAGAATCCGGCGCACAAGGTCCGGACCGAGCGTGCGACCGGTCTCCCACGGCGGATTGTCGCGATTACCCGGACCATAGGCCTGCGAGAGCGCAATGGACGGGATGTTCAGAACCGTGCCTTCCATTGCACCAGCAACGGTGCCGGAATAGCCGACATCCTCCGCAGCATTCTGGCCGCGATTGACGCCGGACAGGACGAGATCCGGCTTGTGTTCGGCAATAATGTGCCGCACGGCCATGATAACGCAGTCGGTCGGCGTGCCCTTCACCGCGAAATGGCGGTCGCTGATCTCCCGCAGACGCAGCGGATCGTTAAGCGACAGCGAATGCGAAACGCCGGAATTGTCGGTTTCCGGCGCGACCACCCACACATCGTCGGAGAGCTTGCGCGCGATATCCTCGCAGACCTTCAGGCCCGGCGCGTGGATGCCGTCGTCGTTGGTGACAAGAATTCTCACGTTACATTCTCTCTTTCGTCATGGCCGCGCTTGCCCCGGCCATGACAGAGTTTGTTGCCGCAACTTCATTGCTTCTTCTCGATCACCTTGATCCCGCCCATATAGGGCTGCAGCGCGTCCGGCACCACGATCGAACCATCCGCCTGCTGATAGGTTTCCATGACCGCGATCAGCGCGCGGCCAACGGCAACGCCCGAGCCGTTCAGCGTATGCACGAAACGCGGCGAAGAGGTCTTAGAGCCCCCCTTCGGCCGGTAGCGCGCATTCATGCGCCGCGCCTGGAAATCGCCGCAGACCGAGCAAGATGAAATCTCGCGATACATGTTCTGGCCCGGCAGCCAGACCTCGATGTCGTAGGTCTTCTGCGAGGCAAAGCCCATGTCGCCTGTGCAGAGCGTGACGACGCGATAATGCAGGCCGAGCCGGCGCAGCACTTCCTCGGCCGACGCGAGCATGCGCTCATGCTCATCCATCGATTGCTCGGGCGTGGTGATCGAAACGAGTTCGACCTTGGTGAATTGATGCTGGCGGATCATGCCGCGCGTATCCTTGCCGGCGGCGCCCGCCTCGGCGCGGAAGCATGGCGTGCAGGCGGTCATGCGCATTGGAAGCTGCGCTTCGTCGGTAATCGCCTCACGCACGAGATTGGTCAGCGGCACTTCAGCGGTCGGGATAAGCCAGAAGTCACTGGCGACACGAAACTGGTCTTCGCGGAATTTCGGCAATTGCGCCGTGCCGAACATCGCATCGTCGCGGACGAGGATCGGCGGATTGACTTCGGTATAGCCGTGGTCGGTCGTGTGCGTGTCGAGCATGAACTGGCCGAGCGCCCGCTCCATCCGCGCCAGCGCGCCCTTCAGCACCACGAAGCGGGCGCCGGACAATTTGGCTGCCAGTTCGAAATCCATCATGCCGAGCGCTTCGCCGAGTTCGAAATGCTGCTTCGGCGTGAAGTCGTAATCGCGTTTGGCCCCGAATTTATGATGCTCGACATTGCCGTGCTCGTCGGCGCCGTCCGGCACCTCGTCGAGCGGGAGATTGGGGATGGTCGCGAGAATATCCTGAAGCAGCACATCAGCGTCTTTCGACGCCTGTTCAAGCTCGGGCATCTTGACCTTGAGTTCGTTGACCTCGGCCATCAGCGCATTGGCGCGCGCCTCGTCCTTGGCCTTCTTGGCATCGCCGATGTCCTTGGACGCGGCATTGCGCCGGGCCTGCGCCTGTTCGAAAGCGGTGATGGCGGCTCTACGCGTCTCGTCCAGTCCGATCAGCCGCCGCGACTCGCCAGCCAGCCCGCGCCGCTTCAGCGCGCGATCGAAGGCCTCGGGATTGTCGCGGATCCATTTGATGTCGTGCATGGCAGATCGATACCTTGATTCGTCAGTCCCCGGCGCAGCCGGAAGATGCCGGAAAGACTGCGGCCTAACACCGATTCATGACGTTAGCCAACGCTCCGCAGGCCCTGTTGTTTGAATGGCGGGGGTCCGCCAGCCCTGTTTCCCTCTCCTGCCGCAGCAGGAATGGAGCGCCGGGAGGCGCCAGGGTGTTGGCGAGACACCCTTGGCGGGCCAATGACGCTGGCCCGCCGCGCGCTCACGACCCGTTCCGGTTACCCGGAGGGGCCGCTTTCGGAGCGCGCGGGCCCAGTGACGTAGGGCCCAGCGCCTCCCGGCGCTCCACCATCCCAGCCGCCTCATGACAGCAGCCGGGATCGATGCCGGGATTTTAGGTTCGCTCAGAGCTGCGGGGATAAATTATTCCGCCACGTCCGTCGCTGGCACGGTCGCCGCAGGCGCTTTGGGTTCGACCATCTTGGCCGACCAGATGGCGCCCTCATAGAGCAGCATCAGCGGGATCGCGAGCGAGAGCTGGCTGATGACGTCGGGCGGCGTCAGCACGGCAGCAAGGATGAAGGCGCCGACGATGAAGTAGCGGCGCTTCTGCCGAAGCTGGTCCGAGGTAATGATGCCGATACGCGCGAGCAGCGTCAGGATCACCGGCAACTGGAAGGCCGCGCCGAAGGCAAAAACCAGCGCCATCATCAGCGACAGATATTCGCCGACCTTGGGCAGCAGCGCGATCTCGGGATGCCCGTCCGCCGCACCCTGCTGCATGCCGAGCGAGAAGCGCACCAGGAGCGGCATGACGATGAAATAGACGACCAGCGAACCGAGCGCGAAGAAGATCGGCGTCGCGACCAGATAGGGAACGAAGGCCTTGCGCTCGTTGCGATAGAGGCCGGGCGCCACGAACATATAGATCTGCGCCGCGATGACCGGAAAAGCCAGGAAGGCCGCGCCGAACATGGCGAGCTTCAATTGCGTCAGGAAGTATTCCAGCAGCGCCGTATAGATGAACTTGGAATTCTCGACGCCGGCGACCCAGACGAACGGCCAGACGAGGATGTTGTAGATCTGCTTGGCAAAAAAGAAACAGAAGGCGAAGCAGACGGCGAACGCGATCAGCGCCTTGATCAGGCGCGAGCGCAATTCGATCAGGTGATCGAGCAGCGGCGCCTTGCTCTGTTCGATCTCGTCTTCGTCTTCCTGGGTGCGGTTGCTCATATGGCCCCGCCTCCGGCCGGCTTGCTCTCGCCTGTCACTGTTTCAGCCGGACTGGTCTGTGCCGGCTTGATATCCATCGGCGCGCCGGCCGCTGCCGGATCGGATAACGGCGCTTCGCTCACGGGCGCATTCACGGATGGTTCGATCGCACCGGGATCGGTCGTTGTGATGGACGGGGAGGTCTCGGTTGAAGACGGCTCGGTCCCGAACGCCTTCTCAACCTCTTTCTGAGCCGTCTCAAGCGGATTGCTAAAACCAGCCGTCGCCTTGGCACTGGCCTCGTCGAATTGCCGCTTCAGGTCGGCGACTTCCGCCTCGCGCATGGCCTCGCGGAACTGGTCCTGGAAATCATTGGCCATGCGGCGGATCTTGCCCATCCAATGGCCGACCGCGCGCAGAACGCCGGGCAGTTCTTTCGGCCCAATGGCGATCAGCGCAACGACGCCAATTAGAAGAAGCTCGCTCCAGCCGATATCGAACATAGACCTTCAAACTCCAAGGGGCGCCCCACCCTCAAGGTCGGCGCCCCTCATTCACCGCGAGCGTCGGCGGTGCAAACCCCGTCAAACAGTACCTTCGAATTTCTTTTCGGTCTCGGCCCGTTTGACACCACCGGTATTGTCGATGGTCTTCATCTGCTCGGGCTTGGTCTCGGCCTTGGTATCGTCCTCGGACATGCCTTTCTTGAAGGCCTTGATACCCTGCGCCATGTCGCCCATCAGTTCGGAAATCTTGCCGCGACCGAACAGGAGCAGCACCACGACCACAACAACGAGCCAGTGCCAGATGCTGAGTGAACCCATAACGCCAATCCTTTAGAGGGCGCGCCCGGCCTTAAAAATCGGGGGCGCCATACCTGCGGTACGTTGGTGAGAAACTAGGCTTCGGTCGCGGCAAAAACAAGGACTTCGGCGGGATCGAATTCAACCCTGAGATCATCGTTAACCTGCGGGATGGCATTGCGCAGGACGCGGCCGGTGAGCGGAACATCAAGCCCCTCGACCGCGACCTCAACCATATCGACATGGCCGAGAAACTTGCGCAACTTGAGATGGCCCGGCACGCCATCGCCACCATTTTTGAGGCGCAAGGCCTGCGGCCGGATGGCAACAATCGCCGCACTGCCGTCCGCGAGCCCGGGTGCGGCAAAACGGCCGACCGCGGTTTCAGCGTAACCGCCCCGGACGGTTCCAGGCACCTCGTTGAGGTCGCAAAAGAAGCGCGCGACGAAGAGATTTTTGGGCTGCAGATAGATCGCCTGTGGCGTATCGACCTGGATCAGCCGTCCGCCGCTCATCAGGGCGATGCGATCACCCATCCGCAACGCCTCTTCCGGATCATGGGTGACGACAACCGATGTCACACGGGCATCGCGCAGCACATTCAGCGTGTCTTCCCGCACCTCGTCCCGCAGCCGACGGTCAAGACCGGAAAACGGTTCGTCCATGAGCAGCACGCTTGGGCGCGGTGCCACGGCGCGCGCCAGGGCGACACGCTGCTGTTCGCCGCCCGACAGCATGTGCGGATAGGCCTCGGCGTATTTCTCAAGGCCGACACGGGCCAGCGCCCGCCGCGCTTCGCTCTCGGCTTCCGCTTTCGGCAGGGACTTCAGGCCGAACATGACATTGGCGAGATTGGTCAGATGCGGAAACAGCGCGAAGTCCTGGAACATCAGGCCGACGCCGCGTTTCTCCGGCGGCAGGAATGTCTTGCCGCTCGACACGTCCCGATCGTTGATCAGGACGCGTCCCTGCGTCGGCTGTTCGACGCCGGCGGCCAGGCGCAGCAAAGTGGTCTTGCCGCAGCCGGACCGGCCAAGCAGGCAGATGATCTCACCCGGCTCGATGACGAGCGAAAAGTCACGCACCGCGACCACATCGCCATAGCGATGGATGATATGGTCATAGGACAGCTTCGCCGCGATCGTCGCCGGAGTCCGTCCGGCCTCGACCCGCGCCATCGCGGCCCCCGATGCGGCACGCGCAACCATTTAGTCCTCGGTATTCTCCACGCGCGGCGCGAGACCGAAGTCCAGATCGCCCGGCTCGAGCGGATCCTCGTCTTCGCGGAGCGCCGGATCGTCGGACGGGATCGGCACCGAGAAATTCGGCGGCAGATGGCCCTCCAGCATCCCCGAGCCCTTCAGCTCGTCGAGGCCCGGCAGGTCGGTGAGCTGTTCCAGCCCGAAATGCGAGATGAATGCTTCGGTCGTGCCATAGGTCAGCGGACGGCCCGGCACCTTGCGGCGGCCGCGCGGCTTGATCCAGCCGGTTTCGAGCAGCACGTCCAGCGTGCCTTTCGAAATGCTGACGCCGCGGATGTCCTCGATCTCGGCGCGCGTCACCGGCTGATGATAGGCGATGACGGCCAGCGTCTCGACCGCCGCGCGCGAAAGCTTGCGCGGCTGCACCGCTTCGCGCGTCATCAGCCAGGCAAGATCGCTCGCCGTGCGGAAGGTCCATTTGCCGTTGATGCGAACGAGATTGACGCCGCGATGGGCATATTCCTCTTTCAGAAGCGCGAGAACCGGCTGCAATTCCACACCGGCCGGCAGGCGCTGCGCCAGGGTCTTCTCGTCGACCGGCTCCTTCGACGCAAACAGCAGCGCTTCGAGAATCCGCATCTCGTCGGGACGGCCTTGCGGCAATTGATGCCCGTCAGATGCTGCTTCGGCATCTTCGTCGTCCGACACCTGAATCAACTGCGGTTCGGCGTCTGCGGCAGACGCCTCTTCCTCGTCGTCCTCATCGTCGTCGAGGTCATCCTCGTCGTCGTAATCGTCGTCGTCTTCTTC
>JAEXXW010000133.1 GCA_023405565.1 Pseudomonadota bacterium | reverse complement strand
CCGGAAAAGTCTTCACGGTACAACGCATGAGCCTGTTCGAGAAAATGTCGCAGCGGCGGCACGGTGGCCCCCGCAGCAAGACCATTTTCCAGTGTCACGGCGACATTCATCGGCGATCAATCCGGATTGGAGGCAATGAACGGTATAAAGGGCAAGTGTGGAAGGCTCCTTCCACCAGTGCAAGACTTTCCCGGTCAGCCATGCAAATGCGGTGCCTCCTGACCGGCGGGCGCAGGCTTAAAGGTCTGTAGCGCGCCCCGTTGTTCGGTCTATGCTGACCGGGCGGCCGTCCGAGGCGGCCTGAAAGACGCTGAAGGAGTTTCTGAATGTCCGGCCGACTTGCCCTAGCCGCTCTTGCTGCCACACTGGCCGTCTCTTTAGCCAATCCCGTTATGGCCCAGACCAAAGCTGAAATACCGTCGCTGCCGGATATCCGGTTTGCCGAAATTCCAGCCGGATCGCGCGCCAAATATCAAGGCGACCGCTTCAGCTATATGGAAGCGGGCCAGTCGGGAGCGCCGGTTGTGCTGCTGCTTCATGGCGTCGGCGCCAATGCGATGCACTGGCGCTTTCAACTGGCCGGCCTGTCGGACCGCTATCGCGTCATCGCCTGGAATGCGCCCGGTTACATGCTGAGCGACGCCTTCATGAAAGACACGCCGGACTGCAAGGATTACGCGGAATCGGTCGTCGATTTCCTGACCGCATTGAAGGTCGAGCGGGCCTATATCGTCGGCAATTCCTTCGGCAGCCGCGTCGCGCAATGTTTCGCGATCTATTATCCGGATCGCGTGCTGCGCCTTGCGATGACCGGAACCGGCGTCGGTCCGAAGGACATGCCCGAGGAACAGAAGGCCAAGATTGTTGCCACGCGTGAAGCGCAGGTGGCCAAGGGCATGTATGGCTTCGGTAACCGCGTCGATGCGCTGCTTGGTCCCAATGCCTCGCCGGATTTGAAGGCGGAGGTGCAGCGCGTGCTGCGCGCAACGCAACCGCGCGGCTTCATGCATGGCGTGAAACTCGGCATGGCCAATGGCTATAGCCCCGAGGAAGTGGGCGCCAAGGTGACGATGCCGGTGCTGATGATCCAGGGGCGTGCGGACAAGGTCAATCCGGGCGACGCGAATGCCGCGGTGCTGATCAAGTATCTGAAGAATGGCAAACTGGAATGGCTTGAGAATTATGGCCACCTGCCGGAGGTTGAAACACCGGAGACGGTCAACACGATGCTGCGCGACTTTTTCGGATGATGGCGATGCGTGTCCTGTCGATGGGCCGAAGGGCGTTTCTTGCAGCCGTCATCCTGTCGGTCGCCAGCCCTGCGGCCCTCGCGCAGGATCAATACCCGTCGCGTCCCATTACCATGATCGTGCCGTTCGCGGCGGGTGGTTCGACCGACGTGATCGCGCGCGTGATTGCCGATGCGATGCGCCATGTTCTGGAACAGCCGATCGTCATTGAAAATCGCGGTGGTGCCGGCGGTTCGATCGGCACGGCCGCGATCGCCAAGGCGGAGCCGGATGGCTACACGATCGGCATGGGAACGGCCTCGACGCTCGCGATCAATCCGGCCGCCTACAGGAATCTGCCGTACGACATCAAGAGCCTGAGGCCGATCGGCCTGATCGCCTCGGTGCCGAATGTCATCACGGTCAACCCGTCCGTGCGAGCGAAATCGGTGGCCGAGCTTGTCTCGCTTGCAAAAAGCCAGCCCGGCAAGATGACCTATGGCTCCGCGGGCAACGGATCGGTCAGTCACCTGATGGGCGAGCAATTCAAGCTCGCAACCGATACGAACATCCTGCATGTGCCTTATCGCGGTGTCGGGCCGGCGCTCAATGACGCGGTGGCCGGGCAGATCTACATTTTGTTCGACAACCTGCCGACGTCGTTGCCGCTTATCCTCGATGACAAGCTGCGCGCGCTGGCCGTATCGTCGCCAACACGGCTGGAGGACCTTCCCGACGTCCCGACGTTCGCCGAACTCAAGCTGGACGACCTGAGCTGGATGGCCTTTTTCGGTCTCGTCGCGCCGGCGGCAACGCCGCAACCGATCATCGAGCGTCTGAATGCGGCATTGGCGCAGGCGCTGGCGAGCACCAAGGTTGGAGAAATATTGGCCAAGCAACATGCCTTTCCGCAGCCGGGCCCGCCGAGCGAATTCGCGGCGCTGATTGACCGCGAACTCAGCCGCATGAAGCGTGCAGTGGAAGCAGCAAAGATCGAGGCACAGTAATTTTACAGTCGCGCCCGCAAAAGCGGGGGCCCATATTCCAGACTGGTGGGTATGGGTCCCCGCTTTCGCGGGGACGACCGCAACGAACGCGCTTTCTTACTGCAACGCCTTGGCTTCGATCTTCTTGTCGGCGAAATACTTCAAGGCACCCGCATGATAGGGGATGTCGTATTTCTTGAAGAGGTTTTCGCCGGAGAATTCGCGCAAGGCCGGTTGGACGGACACAAGATCGGCTTTGTTGGCCTCCAGTGCCTCGAGCATCTTGTAGACGACCTCGTCCTTCACCTTGGCGCTGGTGAACAGCATATTGTCCCAGGTGTAGACGCCCATCGGCTTGTCGACGCCGATGAAGAATGGCCCGGGCGCGGCCTGTGTCAGATAGCCGGCCGGGAAGATCTTGCGGGCTGCCGGCATGCCGCTCTCCGGCAACTCAATCGCGCGGATGCCGCCGACCGTGACATCGGTCTCGCGGACCTTGGGTGCACCGAAGGCGAAGAAGAATGTATCGGATGCGCCGGATGTGAAGTCGTCGGCGCCGCGGATCACATTCGGCACCAGCACCGGCACGATATCCTTTTCGGTCAGGCCGCCGGTTGCGAGCATCGCCTTTGACATCGGATCGAGCGTGCGCTGGGCGGAGAAGCCCCAGACCATCTTCTTGCCCTTGAGATCGGCCGATGTCTTGATCGGGCTGTCCTTGCGCACGAAGAACGCCGCGCGCAGCGGATGGATGGCGCCGATCAGCCGCAGGTCGCCCGGTTTCTTGCCATCGTCGGTCGCGGCCAGCACCTCGGCGATATTGGCGATGCCAAGCTCGGCCTCGTTGCGGGCGACCAGCGGGATCAGCACCGATTCACCCGCTGTCGGCTGCACCAGCACGTTGAGGCCGGCCTTTTCCTTCAGCACCTTGGCGATGGCCGAGCCGGTGGTGTGGTTGAGCGTGCCCGGCTGCATGGTGGCCATGCCGTAGGTCTGGGCCATTGCCGGCGTTACTATGGCTTGCGTCATCATGGCCGGCGCCGCAGCGAGCGTCGCGGCCAGAAGTGCGGCCGCGACCGTGGAAAGCTTACGCATTGTCGTCCTCCCTTTTATCGTTGCCGAAAAAAGAGCAGGCCGGGAACCGCCCGTCAACTCACCACTTCATCTTGCAGCGGTCGTGGTAACGGTCCTGCGCATCCTTCAGAACGACGGCTTTGGTCTTGAGCCGGATCGCGTCGCCGTCCTTCTCCGCTTCCTGAAGGTAGAAATTCTGGATCGGAAAGTGATTTTGTCCGATCTTGTAAGGTCCGCGGACCGATGAATAGGAGGCTTTGCGCATGGCGTCGCGGATCGCATCCTTCTTGTTGAGATCGCCGCCCACGGCCTTCACGGCGCTGTCGAGCAGGAAGGCGAGATCATAGGCCCGAGCGGCATAGGCCGATGGATCGCGACCATATTTCTTCTGGAAGTCGGCCACGAATTTCTTGTTCGCATCGTTCGGAAGATCGTTCACCCAATGATCTGCGCCCGGGATGCCGATCGCCAGCTCCTTCAAGCGCGGCATCGAAATCTCATCGATGATGAAGGATGCGTAGAGTGGAATCTGATTGCGCAGGCCCGACTGATTATACTGGGTCAGAAACTGGACGCCCGCACCGCCCGGATAGAAGGCAAAGATGGCGTCCGGCTTGGCGGCGCGCGCCTTCGAGAGTTCGGCGGAGAAGTCGAGCTGATCCGGCCATTTGGTGTAGTCCTCGCCGACAATCTGCCCCTTGAAATTGGCCTTCATGCCGGCGACGACGTCCTTGCCCGCGGCATAATTGGGGGCGATGGCATAAACCGTCTTGATGCCTTTCTGGTTCATGTATTCGCCGACGGCCTGAGGCCCCTGATCGCCCTGCCATCCGGTGGTGAAGAACCAGGGCGAGCATAATTCGCCGGCGATCTGCGAGGGACCGGCATTGGTGCTGATGATGAAAGTCTCGCCATCGACAGCGGATTTCAGCGACGCCAGCAGCACGTTGGACCAGATATATCCGGCGAGAAAGTTCACCTTGTCGGACTGGATCAGCTTTTCGGTCTTCTGCTTGCCGATGTCGGGCTTCTGCAGGTCGTCCTCATAGACGATGACGGTGTCGAGACCGCCGATCTTCCCGCCAAGATGATCGAGGCCAAGTTCAAAAGCATCGCGCATTTCGTTGCCGATCACGGCAGCGCCGCCGCTGAAGGTGGACACGAAACCGATCTTCACCTGATTTTGGGCTATGGCCGGGTACGCCGCACAGGCGAGCAGGGTGGTTGCAAGCAGCAATCGCTTGAGCATGTGACTATTCTCCCTAGAATGTTCGCGCCTTTTTGGCTGGCGCTTTTGGCAGTCTTGTCTCAATTTGCCGGCGAGAACCGGAAGCGGCGGATGAACGCTGCGCCGCTTCCGGAAAGAAAAAATCAGCTCCACAATTTCCTGGTGGCGATATCGGCGCCTTCGCGCATCGCCTTGAACTTCTCCCACACGCCTGTGTCATGCACTTCGGTGCGATAGAGCGCCTGCGAGGAGAAGCCGCAATCGGCGCCAGCCATGACATTCTCGCGGCCGACCAGCTTGGCGAAGCGGATCAGACGTTCGGCAATCAACTCGGGGTGTTCGACGATGTTGCTGGCATGGGTGACGACGCCGGGACAGAGCACGAGATCCTTCGGGATCTTCACATTCTCGAACAAGTGATATTCGTGCTCATGGCGCGGATTGGCGCCTTCGAACGAGATCGAGCCGGCATTGACCGACAGCACATATTCGATGATCTGGGCGAGCGTCGCTTCATAGAGGCGGGGGCCTTCGTTGATGCCGTAGCAGGTGTGGAAGCGCACTTTCTCGCGCGGAATGCCCTTGAGTGCGACATTGACCGCCTCGACATAGATCTGCGCGCGCTTCTTCATCTGCTTGTCGTCGAGGCCGGGCTCGACGAAAATGTCCGGCAGGAACGGATCGTCGACCTGAAGAATGATGCCGGAATCGACGATCGCCTTGTATTCCTTGCCGAGCTCGACGGCGAGCGCATGGAAATATTCTTCGTCGGATTTGTAATACTCGTTCACGCCGACGCCTGACGGTGCCGTGGCCGGCAGGAAGACGTGATGGTCGGGAATGCCGGCAGCCTTGGCCGCAGCCTTCACATTTGCGATGTCGCGCTGCACGGCTTTCTCGCCGCGATACTTCACCGGGCCGACGCAGACCACCGGCGTGATCGGCACGATGGTGCCGCCCATCATCGCCTGCTTGAAATATTCCTGATAATATTCCGGGAAGGCTTCGATTTCCTTCTGGAACAGGACCATCTTCTGGCCGGCGCGCGCCTCGAAGCCTTCCAGCCGCTCCTGGATATAGGTGAAGAAGCCGGGCTTTGAGAATTCGCCGTCGGTGACGATGTCGATGCCGCTATCCTTCTGCTTCTTCACGGTCTCGGCGACCGACTGGCTGAGGATCTTGTCGAACTCAGCCTCGTCGATTTTTTCGCCGGCGAACTTCTTCTTCATGATGTCGAGAAGCTTGTGCGGCCGCGGCAGACTGCCGATATGCGTCGTCTGGA
>JAEXXW010000113.1 GCA_023405565.1 Pseudomonadota bacterium | reverse complement strand
TTTTTAGTAACTTCTGCCGCAATTCATCCGTACACGAACACTGGGATGAACAAGTCAGACGTCTTGTCACACACCCAAAACAATACGGGGGACTTTCTAATGCGTTATCTTTCAACCATCGTGGCTGCTGGCCTCGTGCTCGGCACCGCCCAGGTCGCTTCGGCGGCTGACATGGCTCGCCCGGTTTACAAAGCCGCGCCGCCTGTCGTGATGGCTTACAACTGGTCCGGCTTCTACGCTGGTATCAGCGGTGGCTACGGCTGGGGCGACCTGAGCTCCAACATCTTCACCGGCAATGCGAAGCAGGACGGTTGGTTTGGCGGTGGCCAGATCGGCTGGAACTGGCAGGGCGCCGGTTCGCCGTGGGTGTTCGGCGTCGAAGTCGACTCCTTCTGGGCGAACATCAAGGACGACGTGACTGTTGCCGGCGGCGGTGTTGTCGCCAACGCCTTCAGCGAACTCAACTACTTCGGTACCGCTCGCCTGCGTCTCGGCTACGCCGTTGACCGCGTTCTGTGGTACGCAACGGGCGGTCTCGCCTGGGGCACCAACGAAATCGGCGCGAGCGTTGCAGCTCCCGGCTTCTTCGCCGGCACCAGCTCCTCCAACACCCATGTCGGCTTCGCAGTCGGCGGCGGCGTGGAATGGGCGCTGGTCGACAGCTGGACGGCCAAGGTTGAGTACATGTATCTCGGTCTCGGCAGCGAAAACTACTTCGGTGGCCCGGCTGCAGGCGGCTTCGATGCCGACCTGAACGTGCACACCGTGAAGGTCGGTCTGAACTACCGCTTCGGCTACGGCAAAGGCCCGGTCATCGCGAAGTACTAATCGGACAGATCGTCCCGTTCTTGAAAGCCCCGGCCTCGGCCGGGGCTTTTTTCGTTTTGCTCGGGATTATTCAGGCTTCCGGTTTGGCAGCCTGATCGGCAATGGCCGCGATGGCAGCCGCATCCTGGGGAAAACCAGCCGCGATCCAGGCGGCTTCGGCCGCGCGGAGCGCCGCGCCCAAGGCGGGCCCTTTCGAGATTCCGCGCGCCATGAGATCGGCTGCGGAAATCGGGAAGGCCGGTATCGGCCAGCGCTCCGACAAGGTTGCAAGGCCACGCCAACGCGTATCATCGATTGAATTCTGTGACCGGCTCCAGGCCAGCATGACACGGTCGAGGAAAAATGCCGGCCCGGCCCGGTAGAGCAACCCTCGCGCTTCAGCCTGCGTTGCGCTTGCACTGACACGCCACCAGCCATCTGCCATCGACAGCAACCGCTGGGATTCGTTGCTGGAGAGACGCAGTCGCTGGAACAGACGTTCGGCATCTTCGGTGACGAACAATGCCAGGGCGCCCAGCCGTCGTACCGGATCCGGTGCGAGCGTCAGCGTGCTTTCGATCTGCGCCATTTTGTCGAGCGAAAACGGCAACGGCACACCACCCAGGATACGCACCAGCAATCCGGCCTCCGCCATCTCAACGATCGCCGATACAGCCCGTTTCGCCACCAGCAGCTTGAGCAATTCCGTCCGCACCCGCTCCCGCGACAGCGCCTCGAGCCCATCGCGCCCCGCAATGCAGGCCGCTACGGCAGCCTTGTCCGGCGCGCCTTCGCCGTAGGCGGCATGAAACCGGAAGAAGCGCAGGATCCGCAGATAATCCTCTTCAATGCGCGTCGCTGCATTCCCAATGAACCGGACGCGCCGGGCCATCGCATCGTCAACACCACCGACATAATCATGCACAGCGCCATCGCGTGTGACGGACAAAGCATTCATTGTGAAATCGCGCCGTTCCGCATCATGTTGCCAACTGCGCCCGAAGGCGACCTTGGCCTTACGTCCATAGGTTTCGACGTCTTCGCGCAGTGTCGTGACCTCGAATGGCTGGCCATTCACAAGAAGCGTCACCGTGCCATGATCGATACCGGTTGGCACGGTTCGGATGCCGGCGGCCTTCGCGCGACGCATGACCTCGTCCGGTAATGCCGTCGTTGCCACATCGATTTCATCGACCGGCAATCCCATCAGCGTGTTGCGAACCGCACCGCCGACCGCACGCGCTTCTTCGCCATCACGATCGAGGATGTCGAGCACACGCGTCAGTGGGCCGTTGCTCAACCATTCCGCGTTGGCAAGACTTGGAGCAGTCGAACTTGGAGCAGTCGAACTTGTGGTGGTCGAACTTGGCGCTGTCAGATCTGGCACGGTCATTTGAATTGCCCGGGAATCAGCTTTCCGTTCTCCATGTGCGGCGGCACATAATTCGAACCGGCCGGATGCCCCGAAAACTGTGCAAGCAGGAAGAAACTGCCAAACAACAGCAGCAGGGCAACAACCGTCAGTATGCCGATGACGCGCAAATCCCACGACGATGTCGTGAAAACACCATTGCGCGTTGCGATCAGATACAGCGCATAGATGGCAAAGGGCGCGAGGAACAGCAGCACCTCGGTCAGAATCGGCCGGATCATGCGCCGTAGACCCTCTCGTACAAATTCCTGAAAATGCCGGCCGTCACGCCCCAGATATAACGGTCGCCGAACGGGATCGCGTAATAGGTGCGCATCAGGCCCTGCCATTCACGACTGTGCCTCTGATGGTTGGCAGCTTCCATCATGAAAGACAGCGGCACCTCGAAGACGTCATCGACTTCGCCGGGATTGAGTGTCAGCGTGAAGCCGGGCTGCACACGCGCGACCACCGGCACGATGCGATAGCCGAGCGTCGTCATATACACGTCGAGATAGCCGATCGGATCGACGGCATCGGCGTGCAATCCGACTTCCTCGTCGGCCTCACGCAACGCCGCCGCCAGCGGACTTGCATCGGCCGGATCGATCTTGCCGCCGGGGAAAGCAATCTGCCCGGCATGCTGCGGCAGATGCGCCGTGCGCTGCGTCAACAGCACCATCGGTTCGTCACGATCGACAACCGGAATTAATACCGCGGCCGGCCTGATCGGCCGCACTGCCGCCATCGCTTGCGACACGGGGTCGAGATCATGATCGCCGCGGAGCGGCAATGCGTCCGGATCGGTTAACCCAACAGGCTCGTCGAATGTGAGCAGACGGCGCGCACGGTCGAAGAAATCGCTCTGCGATTTATGGGAGGATGGAGCGGGCGAGGCGCGCGTCATCAATTCAGGTCCTTCAATGCGTCGGCCTTCGCCATTGGGAAGAATGCACCGCCCGATTCAAGTCCGAACATGGACATGCCGTCGATATCGCGTTCCTTGCCAAGCGCCACCAGATCGTAAAACAGGGCGCGCGTCACCTTCGCCCAGAGACCGCGCCGGACATGGAGATAGGGCTTCAGGCCGCCGGACGAGAGCTCCGGCTCAAAGCGCAAGCCGTGATCCGCATCGCAGGTCACCCAATCGTCGACATTGGTCCGGAACCGCAAGTGCGGGCAATCGGCCGTGTCATCCCGCTGCATCTCGACGGCCATGAACGGCGCGTCCTCGACGACGATCCCGATCTTTTCGACCGGCGTGACGAGAAAATACCTTTCCCCTTCCCGCTTCAGGACCGAGGCGAACAGCTTGACCAGAGGCATCCGGCCGATCGGCGTCCCGAGATAGAACCAGGTGCCGTCGGAGGCGATCCGAATGTCGAGGTCGCCACAAAAGGGCGGGTTCCACAGATGGACGGGCGGCCCACCCTCGTCACCGGTCTTCCGGATCGCTGCGGCGATCCCATCCAGTCCGCCGGTATCCTTCTGCCTTTGCTTCGCCATGGTTTGTCTTGAGCCTGTCGTCAGCCACAGGAAAATGGAGTTTTCCCCCGCGTGAAAGTGATCGCCCCGAGGGTACCAGTCATCGGCGAAAAATGGCGTAAGCTACCGGGAACCGGGGTTAGACGGGGTAAGATTCGATGCACCATCCGAGGATTGTCGTGGTCCGCTGATGGCGCGCTTGTTGCATCGTTTCCCGTAGATATATGGCCCTGAGGCGCGGGACGACAGAAGGAGCAAATTTATGCCGGCACCCGGCGAAAGCATCGACAAGCTCGAAGACATGATCGTCCGCGCCGCGGAAACCACGGCCGCCCATGCGAGAGCCGCGAAAGACGCAGTCGGCACTGTCATTTTCGGACAGGAAAAGGTGGTCGAGCAGGCGCTGATTACCATCCTCTCCGGCGGCCATGCGCTGCTGGTCGGCGTGCCGGGTCTCGCCAAGACCAAACTTGTGGAAACCATGGGCGTGGTGCTCGGCCTCGATGCCCGCCGCATCCAGTTCACGCCGGATTTGATGCCGTCGGATATCCTCGGATCGGAAGTTCTGGAGGAAAATCCGGGCGGCAAGCGCAGTTTCCGCTTTATTCCCGGCCCGGTCTTCGCCCAGTTGCTGATGGCCGACGAAATCAACCGCGCCTCGCCCCGCACCCAATCGGCGCTGCTGCAGGCAATGCAGGAACTCCACGTCACAGTGGCCGGCGCACGTCATGACGTCCCGAAGCCGTTCCATGTGCTGGCGACACAGAACCCGCTGGAGCAGGAAGGCACCTATCCACTCCCGGAAGCGCAACTCGACCGCTTTCTGATGCAGATCGATGTCGATTATCCCGACATCGATGCCGAGCGCCGCATGCTGTTTGACACCACCGGCGCCGACGAAGCCAAACCGAAAGCCGCGATGAGCGCGGATGAATTGATGGCTGCACAACGCCTCGTGCGGCGGTTGCCGGTCGGCGAGTCCGTTGTGGAAGCCATTCTCGCGCTGGTTCGGTCAGCGCGCCCAGGTTCGGAAAGCGATCGCGTCACAAAAGCGATCGCCTGGGGGCCCGGACCGCGCGCCAGCCAGGCCTTGATGCTGGCGGTGCGTGCCCGCGCGCTGCTGGATGGCCGTCTCGCGCCGTCGGTGGACGACGTCATCGCGCTGGCGGAGCCGATCCTGAAACATCGCATGGCGCTGACCTTCGCGGCGCGCGCCGAAGGCGAAAGCGTGGAGGCCGTGATCGGCCAATTGAAATCGCGACTTGGGTGATCGATGGCGGTTGAGCCGGATCCTCGCAAGCTAGAAACGGATGCCATTCGCCATGCCGGTGGCGCGTCACGGACGCTCGCGGCCAGTCTGCCGCGGCTGATCCTGGAGGCACGCCGCATTGCCGCGACCGTGATCCATGGCTTGCACGGCCGCCGCCGCTCCGGCTCCGGCGAGAATTTCTGGCAATATCGTCGCTTCGTCTCCGGCGAGCCGGCCCGACGCGTCGACTGGCGGCGGTCTGCCCGCGACGAACACCTCTATGTGCGCGAACAGGAATGGGAAGCCGCGCACACGGTGTGGATCTGGCCGGATCGTTCGGCTTCGATGCAATTCTCGTCGCAGCTCGCGCAGGAAAGCAAACTCGATCGCACACTGGTGATCGCTTTCGCGCTGGCCGAAATCCTCGTCGATGGCGGCGAGCGGGTCGGCATTCCCGGGCTGATGCGTCCGACCGCGAGCCGCAATGTGATCGACAAGATGGCACAGGCGATGCTGCATGACACCACCGAGCGCGACAGCCTGCCGCCCTTCTTCATGCCTGCGCCGTTATCCGAAGTGGTGATGCTGTCGGACTTCTGGAGTCCGATCCCGGATTTCCGCGAAAAGCTCGCGCAATTGTCGGGCGCACGCACCAGCATGCATGTCATCCAGATTATCGATCCGGCGGAGGAGACCTTCCCCTATTCAGGCCGCATCGAATTTCTCGAGCCCGAAGGCTCAGGCAGCGTCATCGCCGGGCGCGCCGAAACATGGCGCGACGATTATGTCCGCAAGCTCGCCGAACATCGTGA
Organism: Pseudomonadota bacterium; assembly: GCA_023405565.1. GTDB lineage: Bacteria > Pseudomonadota > Alphaproteobacteria > Rhizobiales > Xanthobacteraceae > Pseudorhodoplanes. The sequence goes on along the minus strand of JAEXXW010000113.1, from coordinate 4,478 downwards.
CGCGATGCGTGACGAGACGAACCGGCTGGGCGCAAGCTTCATCATTCATCGCACCGATCGTCCGGCGAGCGAACTCGTCCTCGCGCTCCATGCGCGCATGGGCCAGGGTGCCGACGCATCGCCCCGCAGCCAGACTGCGGAAGCGGAAGCGGAGGTGCGCACATGATCGGCGGATTGCCGCTCGGCTTTGCTTCACCGCTTGTGCTGCTCGGCCTGCTCAGCCTGCCGGTGCTGTGGTGGCTGTTGCGGCTCATTCCGCCGCGTCCGCAGCGGCTTGCCTTTCCGCCGGCGCGGCTCCTGTTCGACATCGCGCCAAAGGAAGAAACGCCGGCCCGCACGCCGTGGTGGCTGACGTTGCTACGCCTGTCGCTCGCAGCCTTGCTGATCCTCGCTGCGGCCGGACCTTTATGGAATCCATCGGTCGCGACCTCAGGCGGTTCGACGCCGATCGCGCTTCTGATCGATGACGGCTGGGCTGCAGCCTCGACCTGGGATGCGCGTATCCGCACGGGCGAGGACATCCTCTCCCGCGCCGAAGCCGATGGCCGCGCGGTTGCGATCATCCCGATATCCGAAGCTGGACGGGGCATCACGTTGCAACCGACTGCTGCCGCGCGCGTGCAACTTCGTCAATTGACGCCGAAGCCACATTCGGTCGAACGCAACGATGCGCTTCCCGCCTTGGCGCGCTTTCTCGGCGCTACGCCGGATGCCGAACTGGTCTGGCTCTCCGATGGTGTGACCGTCGGACGCGGCGATGAATTCACGTCCGGTCTCAGCGGACTGATCGGTTCGCGCACCATGACCATCGTCGAAGGCGGTATCACACCCGCACTCGCCCTGAACGCTGCGGATAACGCGGCGGGTGCTTTGACCGTCAAGATCCAGCGCACGACGACAGGCGATACACAGGGCGGCGTGATACGTGCGCTCGATCTCAAGGGATTGCCGCTTGGCGAAGCACGATTTGCGATCAAATCCGGCGAACGCGAAGCGACCGCCACATTCGATCTGCCGGTTGAAATCCGCAACGACATTGCCCGCCTGGAAATCGCAAGCGAACGCTCGGCCGGTGCAGTGCAGTTGCTCGACAAGCGCTGGCGCCGGCGCAGCGTCGGCGTCATCACCGGTGCGACCGCCGACACTGCGCAGCCCCTGCTCGCCTCGACCTTCTATCTGCAACGCGCCCTCTCTCCTTTCGCCGATGTGCGCATGGGCGACCGCGTATCGCCGTCTGATGCCGTCGTCCGGTTTCTCGATCAGAATATTCCGATGCTGATCCTTGCCGATGTCGGCAATGTCGTTGGACCGGCCCGCGACCGTCTGAACAAATGGATCGAGGATGGCGGCGTACTCGTCCGCTTTGCCGGTCCGCGGCTCGCCGCCTCCGACGACGATCTTGTGCCGGTGCGCCTGCGGCGCGGCGGCCGTACATTGGGCGGGTCGCTGTCATGGGAAAAGCCGCAGCCGCTGTCCGCCTTCGCGCATGATGGACCGTTCGGCGGCATGGCCGTTCCGGGCGATGTCACCGTCAACCGGCAGGTGCTGGCCGAACCGGATGCTGGTCTCGCAGAGCGAAGCTGGGCGACGCTCAATGACGGCACGCCACTTGTGACCGGCGCTCGGCGCGGCAAGGGTATGATCGTGCTGTTCCACGTCACCGCCGATACGCGCTGGTCCGACCTGCCGCTGTCAGGCGCCTTCGTCGATATGCTGAAGCGCCTTGTCGCGCTCGCAGGTTCAAACGTCACGGCCGAACAGCAAGCGAGCACGGAACGGGACCGCGAGACACTGGCGCCGGCCCGCACGCTCGATGGCTTCGGCGCCTTTACCGCACCGCCCGGCAGCGCCAAGCCGGTCCCTGCCAATTATGCAAGCCGCGCGACGGGTGAGTTTCCACCCGGCTTTTACGGACCACCGGAAGGACTGCTGGCTGTGAATACATTAACTGCCGCCGACAAACCGGAAGCGCTCGATCTCTCCGCGCTCAATGCACGCCGCGACGTCTATCGCCTGAGCGAGCCGGTGGACCTGCGCGGCCCGATCTTCCTTGCCGGCCTCGCGCTGCTGCTGATCGACGCGCTGGTGGTGTTCTGGCTCGCTGGCGGCCTCAGCCGGCTGACACGGCAACGGCGGCGCGCGGCAGCGACCGGCGTCGCGCTTGCTGTCCTTTTGGCGAGCAATCACCTCGTATCGCCCGTGCAGGCGCAGACGGTGACGCCACCGCAACGACAAGCCGCGGCGCCAGCAAAGCCGGGCGTGTCCGCCGCAGACGATTTCGCAATGAAATCGGCGCTCGAAACCAAGCTCGCCTATGTCATCACCGGCGACAGCGAGACGGATGCCGTGAGCAAGGCCGGTCTCAATGGATTGACATTGTTTCTCGCGCAACGCACCGCGCTGGAGGCTGGTGAACCGGTCGGTCTCGATATCTCGCGCGATGAGCTGAATTTCTTTCCGCTGATCTATTGGCCGATCGTGCCGAATGCGCCGAAACCGTCGCCTGAAGCGCTGGCGCGCATCGACGCCTACATGAAGCAAGGCGGCACGGTGCTGTTCGATACGCGCGATGCGATCATGGCTCCGCCCGGCCCCGGCGGTGAGGCGCGTAGCCCCGGCATGATGGCGTTGCGTCAGATCCTTGCGGCGCTCGACATCCCCGAGCTTGAGCCGGTGTCGAAAGATCACGTGCTCACCAAAACCTTCTTCCTGCTGCGCGACTTCCCCGGCCGCTTCAATGGCGGCCAGCTCTGGGTGGAAGCCTTGCCGGCGCAGGACGATCCCGACGGCGAGAGCGAGAACCGCCGCCCTGCCCGCGCTGGCGACGGCGTCTCGTCGATCCTCATCACGTCGAATGATCTCGCCGGTGCATGGGCCATGCGGCCGGACGGCCAGCAGATGCTGCCGATGGTCGCGAACGAGCCACGACAACGTGAGATGGCGTACCGCGCCGGCGTCAACATCGTGATGTACACGCTGACCGGCAATTACAAGGCCGATCAGGTTCACATCCCGGCCTTGCTGGAGCGGCTGGGGCAATGAACGGACATAACGCCTTATGAATTTCGGCATTGCCTTCGCGCCATTGGTACCGGCCTATGTGTTGTGGGCCGCAGCGATCGTTGCGATCATCATATCGGCAATGCTGCTGGTGATCCGCAGCCGCGGCGCGCTGATGCGCGCGGCTGCCTTCGCGCTGCTGATCCTGGCGCTCGCAAATCCATCCTTCACACGCGAAGACCGCGATCCCATTCCGTCCGTGGTTGCCGTCGTCATCGACAAAAGCCCGAGCCAGACGTTCGGCGATCGCGCGAAACAGACCGAGGAAGCACGGGCCGCCCTGAACGAGCGCCTCGCCCGCATTCCCAATCTCGATGTGCGTGTGGTCGAAGCGGGCGTTGCCGATGGCGAGACGGACGGCACGCGCCTGTTCAATGCGCTTGGCGCAGCGCTCGCTGACGTACCGCCGGATCGCATCGCCGGCGCGTTCATGATCACCGACGGGCGCGTGCATGATGTACCGACCGATGCCTCCGCACTCGGTTTCAATGCACCACTGCACGCGCTCATCACCGGCGTCGCCAATGAGCGCGATCGCCGTGTCGTCCTCACCACCGCACCGCGCTTCGGCATTGTCGGCCAGTCGCAGACCATCGCGTTCCGCGTCGAGGATCAGGGCGTCGGTCCGTCCACGGCCCGCATCACCATACGCCGCGACGGCGAACAGATCGAAACCCGCAACGTCAACACCAATACGCCGGTGCGGGTGCAGATCCCGATTCCGCATGCCGGCCCGAACATCGTCGAGATCGAAGCCTCACCGCTGGAGAACGAACTGACCCCGGTCAACAACCGCGCGGTCGTGTCGATCGACGGTGTGCGCGACAAGCTGCGCGTGCTGCTCGTGTCCGGCGAGCCGCATGCCGGCGAACGGACATGGCGCAACCTGCTCAAGTCCGACGCCTCGGTCGATCTCGTGCATTTCACCATTCTGCGTCCGCCGGAGAAGCAGGACGGCACGCCGATCAACGAATTGTCGCTGATCGCCTTCCCGACCCGTGAATTGTTCCAGCAGAAGATCGGCGAGTTCAATCTCATCATCTTCGATCGCTACGCGCGCCAGGGCGTGCTGCCGATCGTCTATTTCGACAACATTGCGCGCTACGTGCGCGATGGCGGCGCGGTGCTGATCGCCGCCGGCCCGGATTACGCGAGCCAGACATCGCTGTGGCGCACGCCGCTTGATGCGGTGCTTCCAGCCGAGCCGAGCGGCTCGATGATCGAGCGGCCGTTCCACGCGCGCCTGAGCGAGATCGGCAAGCGTCATCCGGTGACGCGCGCGCTCGAAGGCGCCGGCGAAGAGCCGCCGCACTGGAGCCGCTGGTTCCGCTTGGTCGATACCCGCAACAGCCAGGGCAATGCGGTGATGGAGGGTCCGGACGGCAAGCCGCTGCTGGTGCTCTCGCGCGAAGGCGAAG
>JAEXXW010000039.1 GCA_023405565.1 Pseudomonadota bacterium | reverse complement strand
ATCGATGAAGCGATCGTCGCCCGGCTCTCCGACAAGCGGATTGAGGCCGGTGAGATTGATGTGAGCGGTGACCGTCAGCAGCATGCCAGCGTGGATATCGTTGCGCACGGCAGATGCGACACCCGTTAGCGCCACCGCTTTCGCACCGAGCCGCGCCAGCGTCTCCAGCGGCACGCGCATCGCATTGATATCGCCCGTCTCATTGTAGCTCATGCGGCCGCGAAAGACGGCGATACGCGCGGTGCCGATGATGCCGAGCAGCAATTCGTAAGCCATGCCATACGGCGCAGGAAAGCCCGGCAGTTCGGAATAGGGGATGCTGATGGCCTGCGTCACATGGTCGGCAACCGACGAAAGGCCGACACCCAGCACAAGTCCGACATCGATCGCCGCGTCGCCGATCTGATCGCGGATGATCTCGACGCACTTCTCGGCTTCTGCCGACACCTTCATTCTCCAACAGGTACGCTCATCACGGCCCGTGATGCCGCGCATGCCGCAAAGGGATACCTGAAATCTTTTAACGGCAGACTACTGCTGCCAGCGTCGGCTTCAGGTCCCCGGTCGCTTCGCTCTGCGCGTCGGCAAGGCATTGGCGGGATCGTCCGGCCAGGGATGCCGGGGATAGCGTCCGCGCATCTCCGTCCTCACGCTGGCGTAGCTGCCTTGCCAGAAACCGGGCAGATCGCGCGTCACCTGCACGGGCCGATGTGCCGGCGAAAGAAGCTCGATCACCAATGGCACGCGTCCATTCGCAATCGACGGATGCCGGCTGAGGCCGAACAATTCCTGCACGCGAATGGCAATCATCGGACCAGATTCGGCTTCATAATCGATCGGCGCCTGCGTGCCGGTCGGCGCCTCGAAATGCGTTGGCGCCTCCGCATCCAGCCGGCGGCGCATGGTCCACGGCAGCAAGTCCATCACCGCGTTCGACAATTCATCGGCACCGAGGTCTTTTAACGCGGTCTTGTCTGTGAAAAGTGGCGCGAGCCATTCCTTCGCATTCGCCGTCAGCGCCTCATTGGACAGATCGGGCCATTCATCGCCTTCCGATTTGCGCAGGAACGACACGCGATCGCGCCATTGCAGGATGTGCTTGCTCCACGGCAGACGTTGAAGACCGGCAGCGGCAATTGCCTCGGCAAGCTTGATGGCGTTTTCGTCCGAGGCTTCGGCTGACGCGATCTGCTCGGAGAAAACGATCGCGCCAAGGCGTCGTGCCTTGCGCGCCCGCAACGACAACGTCGCCGGATCGACCGTCACATCGTCGCGCTGTTCGATGCGATCGGCAAAACGTTGCTCGATCTCTGCGAGAGAAATCGGCGCGGCAAGAAGTATGCGCGCCTGTGCCGCCGTGCCTGACAATTCGGCCGCGACGATGAACGGCTCGCGCGCGAGCGACAAGGCCGGATCGAGTGTCGCGCCACGGCCATTGGCGAGCAGGAAGCCACCCTGCCCGCCGCCACGGTTTTTCGCGACGCGATCGGGATAGGCGAGCGAAAGCAGCGCACCGACACTCGCTTCACCATCGTTGCTGCGATTGCCGGCCTCATCCGCCCAGCGCTTGGCCATGCGGCGCGCTTCGTCGGCGCGGCGCGAACGATCGCGGCGAAACTGATCGACTCTATGCGTGACATCGACATCGTTGCCGCCCAGGCCGCGCTCGGTCACAAGCACGGCGACATTGGCCGCCAGTTCACCGGCCTTCTCGCGCGCCGCGTCCACCACCATGCGCGCCAGCCGTGGCGGCAACGGCAACGCGCGCAACGAACGCCCTTCATCGGTGATGCGCCCGTTGTCATCAAGCGCCGACAACTCGGTCAGCAGCTTGCGCGCTTCGGTGTAAGCGGCCTGCGGTGGCGGATCGAGAAAGGCGAGCGTCGCCGGATCGCTCACGCCCCATTGTGCGAGATCGAGCGCGAAGGACGACAGATCGGCAGACAGGATTTCCGGCCGCGCAAAAGCTTCGAGCGAGGCGGTCTCCGGCTCACTCCACAAGCGATAGCAGACACCGGGCTCGGTACGACCGGCACGGCCGCGGCGCTGATCGGCGGCGGCGCGAGACACGCGCACCGTCTCGAGCCGCGTCAGCCCGACACCCGGCTCGAAGCGCGGCACGCGCGATAGCCCGCAGTCGATGACGACGCGCACGCCTTCGATGGTCAGCGAGGTTTCGGCGATCGAGGTCGCCAGCACGACCTTGCGGCGACCGGGCGACGATGGCGAGATGGCTCGGTCCTGAACCTGCGCATCGAGCGCGCCATACAACGCCACGACGTCAATGTTCTGACCGATAGCCTGATTGGGCAAGCGCTCTTTCACGAGCGTTTCCGCGCGGCGGATTTCCGCCTGGCCCGGCAGGAAGACAAGCAGCGATCCTGGCTCCGCCCGCAGGGCGCGCATCACCGCATCCGCCACCTGGGGCTCGATATGCGCCCGCGCATCGCGGCCAAGATATTGCGTCTCAACGGGAAAAGCGCGGCCAAGACTCTCGACCTGCGGCGCATCGCCGAGCAGCTTCGCCACCCGCGCGCCATCCAGCGTCGCCGACATGACGAGGATCTTCAGATCCTCGCGCAATCCCTGCTGCGCATCGCGCGCAAATGCCAGTCCGAGGTCGGCATCCAAGGATCGCTCATGAAATTCATCAAATAAAACAGCAGCGACGCCGGACAGCTCCGGGTCATCGAGGATCATCCGCGTGAAGATGCCCTCGGTGACAACCTCGATGCGCGTCGCCTTCGAGACCTTCGACCCGAATCGCACCCGCAGGCCGACGGTCTCGCCGACGGTCTCGCCCAGCGTCTTCGCCATCCGCTCGGCCGCCGCCCGCGCCGCCAGCCGCCGCGGCTCAAGCACAATGATTTTGCCGTTCGCAGCCCAGGGCTCGTCTTTCAGGACCAGCGGTACCCGCGTCGTCTTGCCGGCGCCGGGCGGCGCGACGAGGACGGCAGCCTCACGCGTGCGCAAGGCTCCGCAAAGGGCCGGCAGGGCGTCGTCGATCGGCAGTGTCGTCTCGAAGTTCGGCATCCGCAGCAGGGTCTTCCGCGACGGGAGAAGGAGCTCCCCGCCCGATGCCTGTATACGCAAAACCGTGGCGTGCGGCTTCTTCGGGTGGATAAATATTGCGCAGATCGACGATGGCCGGGCGGGCCATCACGGTCTTCAGGATGGCAAAATCCAGCGCCCGGAACTGCTCCCATTCGGTGACGATCACCAGCACATCGGCGCCGCGGGCGCAGT
>JAEXXW010000035.1 GCA_023405565.1 Pseudomonadota bacterium | reverse complement strand
GTGTCGAGCACGAGGTGGTTCGCTCCGATCTCTCCGGAATGCCCTTCAAGCGGCGCGTGAAGGAAACCGTCTCGCTGCCCATCATGCAGCATTACCATCGCTATCTTGTCCGGCGAAGCGATCTGGGGCTTTTTCAGGGGCGCGATTGCTACGACCATTATAGTCGCTTCACGGATACCGGTCATTGTGTGTATGACACGCACACTCGGAAGAGCGACTTTATAGACAGTCAGGGCCTCGAGGCCAAAACGGCGGATGTCCTTGCAGGACAGCCGCTTCGTATTCTTTACGCTGGCCGCGCGGCCGACATGAAGGGGCCCTTCGACTGGATCGAAGTGTTGACCAGATTACGAGACGCGGGTGTTGCCTTCACCGCTCGCTGGTTGGGTGACGGACCATTGCTCGAGGAGATGCGAGCGATGGTGCGCGCCAGAAATCTCGCGGATGTTGTCGAGCTTCCCGGATTTGTCTCGAGCAGAGACGCTATCCTGCACGAGATGAAGCGATCGCATGTCTTCCTTTTTTGTCACAAGACCCCTGAATCGCCGCGTTGTCTGATCGAAGCCCTCGTCTGTGGCTGCCCAACCGTTGGATATGGCAGCGCCTATGCGCGGGATCTTGTGACCGATGGCGGAGGCGAATTCGTCAAGGTGGGCGATGTTCCGTCGCTGACGGAACAAGTGTTGCCCCTTGATCGCGACAGGCTCGCGCTTGCGCGTTTGATGGCCGCCTCGGCGAGATCAGGATTGAGGTTCGACGAGGAAAAGGTCTATCGGCATCGCGCCGGCCTCATCAGGGGCATGGTGTAATTCAAGCCCTGTAGGCGACATAGGATTTGACTATTCCCAACGCCCGTTCCGCGGAGATCGTCGCGTCCGGGAAGATCGCTTCAAGTTCAGACCTTTCGACAATTGTCGTGCCCTCGACCATCTCGGTCCAGGGCGGCAATTCCTCCCGCCACTTGCTGATAAAGGACTGTCTCAGAGATTCTGGGTAGTACCACCAGAACGGCATTCCGGTGTGAGCTTCGACCGGAAAGTATTTCGCCGGCGTCTGCACCCAGTATTTCTTTGCGAGACGGCGCGATTGCTCTGCGAACGCCGCGCGTCGCTCCTCATTCCCGACATGTTCGATAACACTGTTTGAAAAGACCAGATCGAAACTGTCGGACGGCAGGTTCGTGCTGCAGGCGTCGCCGATTTCAAAGGAGAATGTGTGCTGCGGCATATCCTTCGCGTCGGCGACAGCCTCCGGAGTGTGCAGTACATTCAGCAATGTGATGTTCAGAGGAGTATCGATGAATTGCCACATCATGGGCGCGCCACCAAGGTCGATGATCCGCATCCCGGGGCGAATGTTCATGATGCTTGTGAACAGGGCCGACCGTCGTTTTCGCGAGCGGCGCTGATAGGGCAGTAGGTAATGTTGGTACAGTCTCAATCGGGCGTGCTTGAGCATGTCATTTATGTCCGTGAGAGCAGGCAAGGTGCGACATCGTGTCGAGTAACCGTAATGACGTGTCGTGCTGGTAGCTGATCTCAGTTTTTGTTCTAACGTTCTCAATAACGAGGCTGCTCATGGCCTTCTATCGTGGGGTCAGGGGCAATCGTTAACGGCGCAATGGCCAAAGGATAAATTGCTGCAGAGCAAATGAAAATGGGCAGATCTCTGATTTTCGAAGGATGGTTATCGTGTCGCAGCACGGAACCCGGATTGCGCCGCTAAATTATGCAAAATTGGTCTGCTCTTGCGGGCACAGAAAGTTGACATCACGGGTTAGGCGCGATTCCTGAAAATGATCCCAAAAATCCAGCTGGCCAGGAGCGGTCTGAAGACGTCCCGTCTCGCATTCGGCACATCCCGTCTTCATTATCTTCGACAGAATGAACGCCAACGACTGTTGGCTGCTGCCGTAGAAGCTGGGTTTGTACATTTTGATACAGCGCCGGCCTATGGGGATGGTCTTGCCGAACGGGAGCTGGGTCAGTTCTTGCGAGGGCGGTCCGGCCTGGTCATCGCAACCAAATATGGCATCCCTCCAAATCCGTTGAGTGACGCGTTGCCGGTTTTGAGGATGCCGATCCTTAGTGCGCGGGCAATCGGGCGCCGCTTAGGTCTTATCCATGGAAAGCTTCCGCCGATGACAGCGGCTGGCCTCCGCCATAGCGTTGAACAGTCCTTGCGACGTCTTGAGGTCGATACGATCGATGTCCTCTTCTTACACGAGCCAAGGCGCGAACGTCTTGCGAATCCGGAAGAGGTGATCGCTGAGGCTTTGAAGCTCCGACAGCGTGGGATGTTGAAACATTTGGGCTTGGCAGGAGCGTGGTCGGGTATCGGTCAATTGAAATGCCTGTCGGATGAATTTCAAGTCGTTCAAACAAGCGAGGCTGAATGGCCCGAGCAATCTCCACCTGATATCAGTTATGGTGCGATTGCCAACGGTCCGCAGCAGTTGTTTTCAGGTGAACGGATAGGAATGAACGCGGCGATCCAGAGGCTCAATGCTGCGATGAGGAGACGTCCGCACGGTGCCATTATTGTTTCGACGACGAAGATCGATCACCTGAATGCTCTCGCTGCGGCTTCTGCGGCCTTTCGCCATTATCCTAAAGGATCGTACAGCGCCGCTTGAATATGCTCTCCGGAACATCGCTCATCTTATCAGCGTCCCGTATGGACGATATCTTGATTGAGTATTCGGAGGGGCCAGTTGCCAAGCTATCACGCTAGCAACGCTTCCGATGTTTCAGGACGAGGCTCTAGTGTACGAAAGAAAAATCCTCTCGTTCCTTTGCCCCAACGTCGCCGACATTGTTTAAGATGTGGATGTTTCGCCCGATGCCTGTATACGCAAAACCGTGGCGTGCGGCTTCTTCGGGCGGATAAATATTGCGCAGATCGACGATGGCCGGGCGGGCCATCACGGTCTTCAGGATGGCAAAATCCAGCGCCCGGAACTGCTCCCATTCGGTGACGATCACCAGCACATCGGCGCCGCGGGCGCAGT
>JAEXXW010000025.1 GCA_023405565.1 Pseudomonadota bacterium | reverse complement strand
ATCGGCGTGATCATCGGCGCGGCCTTCGGCCGGATCGTCGAGTCGCTGGTCGGCGACATGATCATGCCGATCTTCGGCGCCATCGGCGGCCTGGATTTCTCCAATTACTTCATCGCCCTGTCCAAGGACGTGACCGCCAGCAACCTGGCCGATGCCAAGAAGCAGGGCGCCGTTATCGCCTGGGGAAGCTTTCTGACCATCGCCATCAACTTCCTGATCGTGGCCGGCGCGCTGTTCTTCGTGGTCAAGGGTATCAATATCCTCCGCCGCAAGGTCGCCGCTGAAACCCCCGCGAAGCCGGCCGAGCCTCCGCGGGAAGAAAAGCTGCTGGAAGAGATCCGCGACCTGCTGGCGGCGAAGAAAAGCTAGACCAGCACGCACTTCACCCTCCCCCTTGTGGGGAGGGTGAAGATCAGGCAGCCGCTTTCTTTCCGCCGCCGGCAAAGCGTCCATAAAACGTCTCGCCCCTGGCGGCGAGATCGAGCAGTAATGTACTCGGCTTGAAGCGCGAGCCGTATGTCTTCTCCAGCCGCTCGCACAGGGCGACGAAATTCTTCACACCCATGAAGTCGATATAGGACAGCGTCCCGCCGGTGAACGGCGCGAAGCCGAAGCCGAGGATCGAGCCGACATCGGCCTCGCGCACATCGGTCAGCACACGTTGCTCGAAGCAGCGCGCCGTCTCCAGTGCCTGGATGACCAGCAGGCGTTCTTTCAGTTCATCGACATCGATCGTGTCGGGATCGAGCGCCTTCATCTGCAACTCGACAAGACCCGGCCACAGCTTCTTCTGACCCTTCTCGGGATAATCGTAGAAGCCTTTGCCATTCTTGCGACCCAGACGTCCGTATTTCTCGACCATGTCCGACAGCAGCACCTTCTGGCGTGCATCGACGGCGTCCTTGCCAAGGTCTGCTTCGGTGGCCTTGAGAATCTTCCAGGCGAGATCGACCGCCACTTCGTCATTGAGCGACAGCGGACCCACCGGCATGCCGGCCATGCGGCCGACATTCTCGATCATCGCCGCCGGCACGCCTTCGATCAGCATCAGATGACCTTCGCGGATATAGGTGCCGACCACGCGCGATGTGTAGAAGCCGCGCGAGTCGTTGACCACGATCGGCGTCTTCTTGATTGCGCGCACGAAATCGAGCGCCATCGCCAAAGCGTCGTCGCCGGTCTGTTTGCCCATGATGATCTCGACCAGCATCATCTTCTCGACCGGCGAGAAGAAATGAATGCCAATAAAGCGGGATGGGTCCTTCGCCGTCTCCGCCAGCGAGGTGATCGGCAGCGTCGAGGTGTTCGAGCCGAAGATGACATCCGGCACCACGGCCTGCGCCTTGGCGATCGTCTCCGCCTTCACCTTGCGATCCTCAAACACCGCTTCGATGACGAGATCGCAGCCCTTCAGCGCCTCGTAATCGGCCGTCGGCGTAATGCGCGCGAGCAAGGCATCGCGGGCCGCAGCATTCGCGCGCCCCTTGTTGATCTGATCAGTCATCAGCTTGTGCGAATGCGCCTTGCCCTTGTCGGCCGATTCCTGATCGCGGTCGATCAGCACGACATCGAGCCCGGCATTCGCGCTGACATAGGCGATGCTCGCGCCCATGAAGCCGGCACCGATGATGCCGATCTTCTGCAATTTGGTCTGCGGCACATTGGCGGGACGGCGCGCGCCCTTGTTCAATTCGCCCATGGAGACGAACAGCGTGCGGATCATCGCCGCCGCTTCCTTCGAACGCAGGATATGCGCGAAGTGGCGCGACTCGACCTGAAGAGCGAGATCGAACGGAAGCTGCAAGCCGTCGAACACTACCTGCAAGACGGCGCGCGCAGCAGGATAATTGTCATAGGTTTCGCGGCGATAGATCGCATTGGCCGGCATGAAGGTCATCATCCCGGCCTTCGACCAGACAAGGCCGCCCGGATTCTTGAAGCCCTTCACGTCCCACGGCGCCTGCGCCTTGCCGCCGGCCTTGATCCAGTCCTTCGCCGCCGTGATGAGATCAGCCGCCGGCACGACATTGTCGATCAACTTCATGCCCTTGGCGCGGGAAACTTTAAGCTGATCGCCTTTGAGCAGATATTGCAGCGCATCGGCCGGCATCATCATGCGCGAGATGCGCGTCGTGCCGCCCGCACCGGGAAACAGGCCGACCTTGATTTCCGGCAAGCCAAGCCGCGTCTTGTCGTTGTCAGTCGCAATGCGATGATGGCAGGCAAGCGCCAGTTCGAAGCCGCCGCCGAGCGCCGTGCCGTTGAGCGCGGCAACCCACGGCTTGCCGCAGGTTTCGATGCGCCGATAGAGCTGCGACAGCTTGCGGCTTTCCTCGAACAGCCGCTTGGCCGCAGCCTCTTCGCCCTCCGACCTCACCATCTGAGCGAAGGTCATCGACAAGTTGTTGAGCAGCGCAAGATCGGCGCCGGCACAGAACGTATCCTTGCCGGACGTGATAACCACGCCCTTGATGCTGTCATCGGCGGTCGTCTTCTCGACGATGCCCGACAGTTCGATGATGGTCGCAATGTCGATGACATTCATCGATCGGTCCGGCGCATCCCATGTCACGAGCGCGATGCCGTCGCTGTCGGTTTCCAGCTTGAAAATGGTCATGCGAACCCCGTTGCCTGTTGGCCGCGCTGAATGAATTAAACCCGCTCGATGAGCGTCGCCGTGCCCATGCCGGCGCCGATGCAGAGTGTGATCAGCGCCGTATTGAGGTTGCGGCGCTCCAGTTCGTCGAGCACGGTGCCGACCAGCATCGCGCCGGTCGCACCCAGCGGATGCCCCATGGCGATCGCGCCGCCATTCACGTTGATCCTGTCGTGCGGGATGTCGAACGCCTGCATGTAACGCAGCACCACCGAGGCGAAAGCCTCATTCAGTTCGAACAGGTCGATATCGCCGACCGACATGCCGGCCTTCTTCAACACCTTCTCCGTCACCGGCACCGGACCGGTCAGCATAATGCCGGGCTCGGAGCCGATATTGGCAAAAGCCCTGATGCGCGCACGCGGTTTCAGGCCCGCAGCAACACCGGCCTCCTTGTTGCCGATCAGCATGGCCGCTGCGCCATCGACGATGCCCGACGAGTTGCCGGCGTGATGCACGTGGTTGATCTCTTCGATCTCGGGATAGCGCTGCGTCGCCACCGCATCGAAGCCGCCCATCTGGCCCATCTCGACGAAGGACGGCTTCAATGACGCCAAAGACTGCATCGTCGTCGTCGGCCGCATATGCTCGTCCTTGTCGAGCAGCGTGATGCCGTTGACGTCCCTGATCGGATAAATGGATTTCCTGAAGCGGCCTTCTTCCCAGCTTTGCGCCGCGCGCTTCTGGCTCTCGACCGCATAGGCATCGACGTCATCGCGCGAGAAGCCATACTTCGTCGCGATCAGATCGGCCGACACGCCCTGCGGCATGAAATAGGTCGGGATCGCCGCCATCGGATCGGCAAACCACGCGCCGCCCGACGCACCGAGGCCGACACGGCTCATCGATTCGACACCGCCGCCGATGGTCATGCTGTGCTGGCCGGACATCACCTCGGCCGCGGCGAAATTCACCGCATCGAGACCCGACGCGCAGAACCGATTGATCTGGATGCCGGGCACGTGCTCGCCATAGCCGGCCAGCAGCGCCGCGATGCGCGCCACATCGCCGCCTGCCTCACCGACCGGATCGACGCAGCCCATCACCACGTCATCGACCAGCTCGGGATCGAGGTGGTTTCGCTCGCGCAAACCTTTCAGCACCTGGGAGGCGAGATTGACGGTCGACACCTCGTGCAGGGAGCCATCCACCTTGCCGCGCCCGCGGGGAGACCGAAGATGGTCATAGATGAAGGCATCGGTCATTCAATCTCTCCGCTTTCTCTTACCCTCTCCCCTTGAGGGAGAGGGAAGAACGGCCGCTCTGGAACACTTTACAAGCAGACATATAACAGTCGGTTCCCAGCATTTCAGGACCGGCCGTCCCTTTTGTGACGCAGCATTTTTCCGATGGCCGGGCCGCAGCCAAGACGGTACACCCCCGTCCCATGGCACCCTTGATTCAGCTCCGCGACATCTCCCTCACCTTTGGCGGCACCCCGCTCCTGACCAACGCCGAATTGCAGGTTTCGGCCGGCGAGCGCGTCTGCCTTGTCGGCCGGAACGGGTCGGGCAAATCGACGCTGCTGAAGATCACCGCCGGGATGATCGAGCCGGACAAGGGAACCGTGTTCACCCAACCGGGCGCCACGATCCGCTATCTGCCGCAGGAGCCGGATTTTTCGGGCTATGCCACCACCCTGTCTTATGTCGAAGCCGGGCTGGCACCTGGGGACGACAACTATCAGGCGCGCTACCTGCTCGAACAACTGGGACTGACCGGCGAGGAAGACCCGGAGCATCTCTCCGGCGGTGAGGCACGGCGCGCGGCGCTGGCGCGGGTGCTGGCTCCCTCGCCCGACATTCTGCTGCTCGACGAGCCGACCAACCATCTCGACCTGACCACGATCGAATGGCTGGAAAGCGAATTGAAGAGCCTGCGGTCGGCACTGGTCATCATCAGCCATGACCGCCGCTTCCTCGACAATCTCACGCGTGTCACCGTCTGGCTTGATCGCGGCAAGACGCGCCGCCTTGAGGTCGGCTTCAAGGATTTCGAAACCAAGCGCGACGAGATCCTGGCCGAAGAAGAACTCGAACAGCACAAGCTGGATCGCAAGATCGCGGCGGAAGAGCATTGGGTGCGCTACGGCGTCACCGCGCGGCGAAAGCGCAATGTCCGCCGCATGGCCGAATTGCAGACATTGCGTAAAGCCCGCAACGATTATCGCGGCAGCGTCGGCAAGGCCGAGATCACCGCAGCGGAAGCCGACAAGTCCGGCACGCTGGTGATCGAGGCAAAGAATATCTCGAAGTTCTATGACGAGCGTCCGATCGTCAGCGAATTCTCGACCCGCATCAACCGGGCCGACCGCATCGGCATCGTCGGCCCGAATGGCAGCGGCAAGACCACGTTGTTGTCGATGCTGACCGGCACGCTGGCGCCGGATTCAGGCTCGGTGCGGATCGGCACCAATATCGAGATGGCGAGCCTCGAACAGGATCGCGACAGCCTCAATCCTGACTGGACGCTGGCCGAAGCGATGACCGACGGCAAGGGCGACACCGTCAGCATCGGCGGTCAGACCAAGCATGTCGTCGGCTACATGAAGGACTTCCTGTTCAGCCCCGAGCAGATCCGCACGCAATTGCGCGCGCTGTCGGGCGGTGAACGCGGGCGGCTGATGCTGGCGCGTGCATTGGCGCGGCCGTCGAACCTCCTGGTGCTCGACGAGCCGACCAACGATCTCGACCTCGAAACGCTCGATGTGCTGGAAGAAACGCTGAGCGACTATTCCGGCACCGTGATCCTGATCAGCCATGATCGCGATTTTCTCGATCGCGTGGTGAGTTCGGTGATCGTGCCGGAAGGCAATGGCCGCTGGAACGAATATGCCGGTGGCTATTCTGACATGCTGACGCAGCGCGGTGCCGATATCGCATCGACCAAGACCGCGCGGCCCACCGCCGCGAAGGAAGCAAAAGCTGCGTCAACTGAATCAGCGTCGAAGCCGAAGAAAAAACTCAGCTTCAACGACAAGCATGCGCTCGACAATCTGCCCAAGCAGATCGCCAAGCTGGAAAACGAAATCAAGACGCTGCAGGCCAGGCTCGATGACCCCGAACTCTATGCGCGCGACCGCAAGGCTTTCGATGCGGCGATGGCCTCGATCACCAAGGCGCAGACTGAACTTGCATCAGCCGAAGAGAAATGGCTCGCGCTGGAAATGCTGCGCGAGGAGGTTGAGGGAGCGTAGGTTTTATCTGTAGCCCGCATGGAGCGAAGCGAAATGCGGGTAGGTTTTGCTCAGCCCCGGATTTCGCTACGCTTCATCCAGGCTACGGACTTACAAAAACCCCATCGTCACCAGCGCCAGCACCGCATAACGCGCGGTCTTGGCAATCGCGACCAGCACAAGAAAACTCCACAGCGGTTCGCGCAATACACCTGCCACCACGGTCAGCGGATCACCGATCACCGGCGCCCAGCTCAGCAGCAGCGACCAGCGGCCATAGCGATGATACCAGCCCTGCGCGCGCTCCAGCATCTGCGGCGAGACCGGAAACCATTTGCGATCGCGATAATGTTCGACCGCGCGGCCGAGCATCCAGTTCACCAGCGAGCCGAGGATGTTGCCGGCGCTCGCGACGGCAACGAGCAGCCAGGGCGAGTAATTTCCCGTCACCAGCAGCCCGACCAAAGCCACTTCCGAATGCGCGGGCAACAGCGTCGCGGCAATGAAGGCCACGGCAAACAGACCGACATAAGCGGCAAAATCGATCACGCCGATGCATCCGTGCGTGCGGCCAGCCAGCGCGCGGCGCCCTCGCCGGCCGCATAGCCGGTCGCAAAGCAAGCCTGCAGCAGATAGCCGCCAGTCGGCGCTTCCCAGTCCAGCATTTCGCCGGCCAGGAACAAGCCGGGCTTGCGCGTCACCATGTAAGCAGCGTCGAGTTCGTCGAACGACACACCACCGGCGCTGGAAATCGCACGCGCAACCGGCGCGACGCCGGTCAATCGCACCGGCAGCGCTTTCAGCGTCGTCGCCATCGCCTCCGGCGCAAGCGTCGCAAGCTTGCCCTGCATGGCTTCCTGCGCCAATGCGATCGCCGCTGGCGACAACGACAATGATTTGCGCAGCTTACTCGACAGCGATTGCTTGCCGCGTGCCACACCAATGCGTTGCGCGACATCGGTAACATTCATATCGGGGAGAAGATCGATCGTCAGGATCGCTTCGCCATTCCGCTCGATCGCACCCCGCAGTAGAGACGACAGCGCATAAACGCCACCGCCTTCGAGCCCGGCTTGCGTGATCATCGCCTCGCCGCGCGTCGTCACGCCGTCAAATGACAAGGCAATGCGCTTCAGCGGCTCACCGGCGTGACGCTGCAGATGCTCCGACCATTGCGCGAGAAAGCCGGAATTGGCGGAACGAAGATCCGACACATGGATGCCCTGCCGTCGCAGGACCTCGACCCAGCCGCCGTCGGAGCCAAGCCGCGGCCAGCTTGCACCACCCAGCGCGAGCACGATTGCGTCAGCCGCAACTCTCACCGACCCACCAGGCGTGTCGAACAGCAACGCGTTGTCGGCATCCCAACCCCACCAGCGATGGCGAAATGCGAAGCGCACGCCCATACTGTCGAGCCGCCGCAACCACGCCCGCAACAAGGGTGATGCTTTCATCGCTTTCGGAAACACGCGCCCGCTGGTGCCGACAAAGGTCGGCTGGCCAAGCTCCTCGCTGAACACCCGCAGGCGCTCCGGCGGAAAGACTTCGATCGCCGCACGAAGCGACGCTTCCGCCGCGCCGTACCGCGTGAGGAATTTCGTCAAATCTTCCGAATGCGTCAGGTTCAGTCCACCACGGCCGGCAAGCAGGAACTTGCGGCCGAGCGACGGCATCCGCTCATAGACGACAACGCGATGACCGTGACGTGCCAGCGTCTCGGCCGCCATGAGACCTGCGGGACCACCGCCGATCACAGCAACAGACGCGGCCTGACGTTGTAGGGGAACTTGCGACATCACACGTCATTGCCAAAACTTTGACCATGATGGAAGCGTCTTGCGGGACGGCTCCACCATCCAATGCTAGCATCACCAATGCTACAATCGCTTTGAACCATTGACCCCTCCGCCGCGACCCATGCTCTGGGCACGATCTGCGCGCGGTGTTGCCGTCCCGGTCCGGATGGAGGGTTGTCACATGCGTATCGCGGTCGGCCATATTGGCCCTGTTGAATGAAGGGAAGCGTGTGATGCTCCGCGTTCTGACCTCCCTCAGCCTGATACTGGCCGCCTGGTCCGCAAGCGCGATCACGGCGCGCGCCCAGGACCGCTTCGCGCTCGTCATCGGCAATGCGCAATACAGGAATGTCAGCCCGCTCGCGAAC
>JAEXXW010000532.1 GCA_023405565.1 Pseudomonadota bacterium | reverse complement strand
AAGACGGCGTCGTTGACGCCTTATGACCCGGCAATCCATCCCTTCGCGAAAAATGTTTTTAGTATGATGGATGCGCGGGGCAAGCCCGCGCATGACATTCACTTCTTCCGATAGATAATCAGCGTCTTGAAATCGGCGACACGCTCAACCGGCTTTTCCTTCTCCCACACGGGAAGGATTTCCGCCGTGCGCTCCTTGCCCATCGAGTTCTTGTAGAAGATCAGATACCCGCCCGAACGAGTCTTGTCGGTGAACAGGTCGAGCACACCGCGATCGGTCATGCCGCCATATTCGGGGCTTGCCGTATTCGGGAAGAAGAACTCGCACAGATGCACCATCGTGACGATGTCGAAATCCGGCAGCAGGCGCGGATTGGTGAGATAGATATCGCCGAAATAAGCGATGTAGCTCTTGGCGATCGCTGAATCGGTCGAGACCAGCTTGATATAGGCTTCGTATTCCTCGATCGAGGCAGTGATGCTCATGACCGCATTGTTCGAGCCGCTGCGGGCCTGCTCGATACCGACGACATGGTGGGTGCCGGTGCCGAAGTGGAAGATATCCTTGTTCTTCAGCCCCTGGTCCTTAATCCATTCGTTGACGTGCACGTCACACGGACACACGTCCTCGTGCAGGTCCCATTTGTCGGTCCAGTAGTTCATCTGCAGCATGCTGTATTCCCCACGACTTTTTCGCTTCTATGGCTAGTTTATACGGACTGGATTGCCAAGGGCCGTATCTCGGGCCGTATCTCGGGCCGGACCTGCGGCAAACCGCGCGTTGACGCCGCAAGCTCGACCACCTGAGAGTGGAATTCGCGCAGGACTTCGCGCCGGTCGATGGTCATCACCACGGCATCTGGCAGGCGATCCAGCAGCATCCGGTAGAGATCGCGGCCGGAGGCATCGGCCAGCGCGGCCACCGGCTCGTCGAACAAGAGCACGTTGGGCTTTCGCAGCAAGGCACGGGCGATCCCCACGCGCTGCTGCTCGCCACCCGAAAGCAGTACGCTCCAGTCGGCCTCTTCATCCAGCCGCGACGCGAGATGCGGCAAGCCGACCTCCTCGAGCGCGGCAATAATGCTCGCATCGTCCACCTCATCATCCGGGCGCGGATAGGTGATCGCGGTGCGCAAGATGCCAAGGGGGAAATAGGGCCGCTGCGGCATCACCAGCACGTCGCCATCGGCCGGAAATGAAACCTCTCCCACGCCGGCCGGCCACAATCCGGTCAGAGCGCGAAACACCGTGGATTTACCCGAGCCCGACGGCCCGGTGATCAACACGCGGTCGCCGGCCTTGAGGGCGAGCGATGGAAAGCCGCCGATCTCAGCCCCATCCGGCAAGCGGATCGACAGGTCTGCGACATCAACCTCATCCTTTGCCTGGCGCGTCACCTTGATGACGCCGGTCGTGCGCGCGCGGCTCGCATCGACCGCCTGCATCGCATCCTCGAACTGCGACAGACGATCGACCATCGCCTTCCATTCGGCAATCTTGCCGTAGGAGCTGATGCAGAATGCGAAGGCCCCTTCGACCTTCGGAAAAGCCAACGCGGCCTGCATCAGGGAGCCGAGGGGAATGAGTCCGGCAAGATAAGCAGGGCTGACGATCAGGATCGGCACCACCGTGGACGCCTGCGCATAACCGCCGATGAAGCCGACGAGGCGCGTCTGCGTCGCAACCAGCCGCGTCCAGTTACCGACAAGATTGGCAAAGCGGTGCCGCAATTCCTCGCGCTCGACCGGCTCGCCTTTCATCAGGGCGATCGGCTCGGAATGATCGGCCGCGCGCACGATCGCGAAACGAAAATCGGATTCGAAGCGCTGCTGGTTGAAATTCAGCGGGATCAGCCGCCAGCCGATCATGTGTGCAATCAGTGTTCCGACGCCGGCATAGAGCAAAGCGGCCCAGATCAGCCAGCCGGGAATCTTGAGACCGGTGAAACCTGGTATCGGCGTCGCCGCCGATAGTCCCCAAAGGATATAGGCAAACGAGAACAGCGCCACGATGCTGCCGAGAAGGCCCGTCGTCAGTTCATGCGTGCGCTGGATGAAAAGATAGACGTCGTTGGCGATGCGCAGGTGGATGTTGTCGACATTGGGCGCAACGACCCGCACGCGGTAATGCCGTCCCTGCGCCATCCACTGCGCGACATAATTCGCGGTCAGCCAGCGCCGCCAGCGGATCTGCAGCGTCTGCCCGAAGAAATATTGCGCCGCACCGGCCAGGATCGCGCCGATGATGATGAAGATGAACACGATCAATTCGGCATGGAAAGCGTTCCAGTCGCGCTGCTCCAGCGCATTGAAGAAACGCGCATTCCAGTTGATCACCGAAACCGCAACATAGACCAGTGCCAGTTCCGCGCCGATCACGGCTGCCAGCAGCCCCCGCGCCGTCCATTTTTCCTCAGAGCGGAAATAGGGCAAAGCCAGCCGCAGGAAGGTGCGCAAAGCAAGGACGATGCGGTCCATCAGCGATCCTTTTCGAGGCGTCCGCGATGCGGACACGGCGTCGAGTGTCTATGTCGGCAAACTTGTATCATGAACGATCGCCGCCGGCCGATTCGACGATCACACCGACGCAGGTTCATTCATCACCGGAAAGAATGGAAAGGGCTGATTTCCAACACTTTTTGGCGATAGATGGGATGCCACGCACGCTTCTTATGCGTACACCAAGGGTCCGCAGCATCGAGCCGTCGATGCTGCACCCGCTCCAAATGTCCTAATCGATGACAATGCACACGACCCTGACCGCCGGGGTTCCCTCCCCGGCCGCAGCGCCGCACTGGCGCGTCGAACTGACCGAGACGATCCGGCTGGCCCTGCCGATCGCGCTGACGCAGCTTGGCCAGATCGCGATGATGACCACCGATCTGGCGCTGCTCGGCCGGCTCGGCGATCAGGTGGTCGCCGCCTCGGCGCTCGCGCATACGGTCCTGTTTGCCGCCTTCGTGCTGGGCATGGGTCTTGTCTCGGCCGTCGCGCCGTTGGCGGCTCAGGCGTTTGGCGCGCGCAATCCGCGCATGGTGCGGCGCGCGCTGCGCGTCGGGCTATGGGCTGCGACATTGCTCGGCATCCCGCTCGTCATTGTCCAGCTCTTCGGCCACGAGATCCTGATCACTCTTGGCCAATCCGAGCAATCCGCGACACTCGCCGCGCGCTATCTCTACGGCCTTGCCTGGAGCATGATCCCGGCCTGGTGGTTCATTGCGCTGCGCGGCTTCATGGGGGCGGTGAACCGGCCCGAGCCCGGTTTGTGGATCACCCTCGCGGCGATCCCGACCAATGCATTGCTCGCCTACACGCTGATCTATGGTCACTTCGGCATGCCGAAGCTCGACCTGCTTGGCGCCGGCATCGCCACGACCACCGTCAATATCGGCATGTGCGCAGCCGCCATCTGGGTCTGCTACGCGCAGCGGCCGTTCAGGAAATTCCGCGTCCTCGGCCGCTTCTGGAAGCCGGATTGGCCGCTGTTCCGACGCCTCATCGTCATCGGCGCACCGATCGCCGGCACCTTCGCGCTCGAATATGGCGTGTTCGCCGCGGCCGGATTGCTGATGGGCTGGATCGGCACCACGGCGCTTGCCGCGCATCAGATCGCGCTGACGATCGCATCGATCATGTTCATGGTGCCGTTCGGGATCTCGATGGCCGCAACGGTGCGCGTCGGCCATGCCGTCGGCCGCCGCGACAGCCCCGGCACGCGCAGTGCCGGCTTCACAGCGATTGGTCTTGGCATCGCCTTCATGACGACGATGACGCTGCTGGTGATCCTGACGCGCGAATGGCTGCCGGTCCTGTTTCTCGGTACGATCACGCAGGACAATGCCCCGACGGCGGCGATGGCGGCGAGCCTTCTCGTGGTCGGTGCCAGTTTCTTTATTGCCGATGGCGTTCAGACCGTCGCGGCCGGTGCGTTGCGCGGGCTGAACGATACGCGCGTGCCGCTCCTGTTCTCGGCGATCTGCTTCTGGCTGATCGGCTTCACGGCCTGCTACGGTCTCGGCTTCACACTGGGCTTCAGCACGTTCGGCATCTGGGCGGGTCTGTCGCTCTCCGTCATTATTTATGCTGTGCTGCTGGTCGCCCGCTTCCATAGTCTGACCAAGCGCGGATATCTGCCGGACGTGCCAGCGGCCATGTAACGAGCCTCGTATCGAGGCTTGCGGTACGGCAACAAAGCCGGGCATGACGTTGGTCATGATCGAACGGCTGCAAATCACCGAGGTGGGGCATCGCGGCGACGGCGTCGCGCAAACGCCGGACGGACCGGTCTTTGTACCCTATACATTACCGGGCGAGACGATCGAGGCCGAGCGCCTCCATCCGGATCGCGCGCATCTTCTTCGCGTCATCGCGCCCTCACCGGAGCGCATCGCACCGTTCTGTCCGCATTTTGGCATCTGCGGCGGCTGCGCGATCCAGCACTGGAGCGAACCCGCCTATCACGCCTGGAAACGCCGTCTCGTCATCACGGCTCTGGAGCAGGCCGGCATCACGACGGCTGTTGACGATATGATCGATGCGCATGGCGACGGCCGCCGCCGCGCCGTGCTGCATGCCCGCCGCGGCACCAAGGAGATTATTGAGGTCGGCTTCTCGGCCCCACGTGCGCACATCATCGTGCCAATCGACCGCTGCCCGATTCTGGCGCCATCGATGAAAGGCACGATCGAAATTGCCTGGAAGGTCGCGGAGGCACTCAGCCTTCTGGCAAAGCCACTCGATATCCATGTTACGGCGACCATCAACGGCCTCGATATCGATATCCGCGGCTCCGGAC
>JAEXXW010000618.1 GCA_023405565.1 Pseudomonadota bacterium | reverse complement strand
CGGTCTCAACCAGATCAAAATCAGTGGCGAAGGGGTTCGTCTCGGAGCCAAGGTCCGCTGGTGCGATATCGAGGCGGATGAGCGGCTCCGGCAACACCATCCGCTGCTCACCAAGGCAATCGAGCATGTCGCGCATTACCAGGTGCGCAATCGCGGCACCGTCGGAGGCTCGATTGCTCACGCCGATCCATCGGCCGAGATGCCCGGAATTGCGGTGACGTGCGATGCCGTCCTGACGATCGTCGGCAGCGCCGGAACGCGGACCGAAGTTGCGACGAATTTCTTCACCGGACCTTTGCAGACCACGTTGGCGCCGGATGAAATCCTCACGGAAGTTCTTCTTCCGGCCTGGCCGGCGGGTCGCCGTTGGGCATTTCTCGAATTTGCGCGCCGCAAGGGCGATTTTGCCATGGCCGGCGTTGCGCTGTTCTACGATCTTGATGGCGCGGGATGCATCACCAATGCCCATATCGGCGCGATCGGCGTGGCCGATTGCCCCATTCGTCTGCACGCTGTCGAAGCAGTGTTGAATGGCAAACTGCTGGACGATCAGGCGATCACGTCCGCGGCCAGGACGGTGCACGAGACCGTTGAGCCGCCGTCGGACATCCACGCACCTGCTGCTTACCGTCGCTCGCTGCTCGCGACACTGCTTGAGCGCGGGCTGAAACAATCAGCAATGAGAGGCTCCTGAACGTGGCGCAGGTGAAGTTCGAGATCAACGGCAAGTCTGTCGACGTGGATGTCGAGGCACGCACCACGCTAGCCGATTGCATTCGCGACAACCTTCATCAGACGGGCACTCATCTCGGGTGCGAACATGGCGTCTGCGGCGCCTGTACGGTGCTGATGAATGGCGAGGCGGTCAGATCCTGTCTGGTGCTTGCGGTTCAGGCACAGGACGAGAAGATTGTCACCGTTGAGGGCCTGTCAGGCGACGAACTGACGCCGCTGCAGACTGCGTTCCGCAAGCATCATGCGCTTCAATGTGGATTTTGCACGCCGGGCTTCATCACGACGGCGCATGCGCTGCTCACCAACGAGCCGGATGCGGATGAAGAGCGCATCAGGGAAGTTTTGTCGGGTAATTTGTGCCGATGCACGGGATATGTACCGATTGTCGAGGCAGTTCTGGAAGCTCGCGCGCATTACGGACACAAGGCCACGTCATGAATGTCCATAACACCTATATCGGCCGGCCGATGGAACGGGTCGAGGACCTGCGCATGGTGCGCGGTCGCGGGACCTATATTTCCGACGTCAATCGTCCCGGTCAGCTTCACGCCGTGATTCTGCGCAGCTCGATTGCGCATGGTCGCATCAAGTCGATCGATGCGAGCGCGGCTCTGGCGCTGCCGGGCGTGCATCATGTGCTGACAGCTGCCGATCTTGGAAAGGTGGTGCCGGTCATTCCGTTGCGCCTGCAGCCCTTGCCGCAGCTCGAGGTATTCCACCAGCCTGTGCTGGCGCATCAGAAGGTGCGGTATGTCGGCGAGCCGATCGCCGTTGTCATTGCCGACAGCGCAGCATTGGCCGAGGACGCACTCGAACATATCGCCGTCGATATCGAAACGCTTCCGGCGGTCACCAATCGCGAACAGGCCGATGCGAAAGAGGCCATCCTGTTTGAGGATCACGGCTCGAACGTTGCCATCACGTGGCACGCCTTCAAGGGGAATGCCGAAGAGGCCTTTGCAAAGGCCGACCGGATCTATCGCGACCAATTCATGGTCCAGCGCCATGCAGCCATGTTCATGGAGCCACGCGGCTTCGTCGCTGAATGGAGCAAGGCCGACAAAAAGCTGACGGTCTGGGGAGCGGCGAAGACCGCCTGGCATAACAGGCGGACTTTGGCGGCGGCACTTGGCCTTGATGTCGAGGCGGTCGATCTGATCGAGGTCGATGTTGGCGGCGGCTTTGGTTCGCGCGGCGAATTCTATCCCGAGGATTATCTGATTCCTGCGGCCTCCAAGCTGATCGACAGGCCGGTCAAATGGGTTGAGGACCGCCGCGAGCACATGATGAGCGCAAACCATGCGCGCGACATTGAGTGCGACGTGGAATTCGCGGTCAACAATGATGGAACATTCGTCGGCATTCGCGGACGGGCCTGGGCCGATATCGGCGCCTATGCGCGCACCAATGGTTCGGTCGGGCCGCGCAATGTCGCGCAGTATATGTCGGGGCCTTATTGCTTCGAGCATATCGACATCAAGACCGACATGCTAACGACCAACAAGACGCCGAGCGGAACCTATCGCGGGCCGGGGCGTTTCGAGACCGACTTTTTCCGTGAGCGGATGATCGATCTGATCGCGAAAGATCTCGGCATCGACCGGCTTGAGATCCGGCGTCGCAATCTCGTCGCCGATGCGCAGATGCCGTATCCGCTGGCCTCGATCACCCCCTATGACAGCTCGACCGAACTCGACAGCGGCGACTATCATGCTGTGTTCGACCGCTGCATCAGCGAGTTCAACTGGGCCGAAAAGAGCAAGCTGCGCGGCAGGGAAATCGATGGCTATTACCATGGTCTTGCCGTGGGCAGCTTTATCGAAGGCGGCGCGGCCGGTCCCAAGGAAGAGGTGCGTCTCGTTCTGGAAACAGATGGCCGTCTCTCCGTCTATATGGGTTCGTCCTCGGTCGGTCAGGGACTTGAGACCATCATGGCGCAGATCGCGGCCGATGCGATGGAAATGTCCTACGAGAAAATCACCATCTTCCACGGCTCGACGAGCTATGTGAAGGACGGTTACGGCGCCTATCACTCACGATCGACCGTCATGGGTGGTTCGGCGATCCTGCTGGGTGCGGAGAAGCTTAAGGATAAGATTCGTGAGGCTGCAGCGTCACGCTTCGGGTGTGCTGCCGAGCAAGTCGTGATCGAAGGCGAGCGCGTCGGCCACGGCGGGAAATTCATCGAATTTGGTGAATTGTCGGATACGCCGCTGGAAATCGAAGCGGCTTTCTTCAACAAGAAATATACTTGGGCGTACGGCACGCAGGCTGCTCATGTCGCGGTCGATCCCGGTACGGGACACGTCAAGGTTCTGGATTATCTGTCGGTTGAGGATGTCGGCCGCATGATCAATCCGCTAACGCTGCATGGGCAGGCCATCGGCTCCATGGTGCAGGGGTTGGGCGGAGCGTTTCTCGAGCATCTGATCTATGATGATCAAGGCCAGCTGCTGACCGGATCCTTTGCCGACTACCTCATGCCGACGGCATTCGACTTTCCGAACCTGCGGTCGATCACACTTGAGCTGAAGCCTTG
>JAEXXW010000117.1 GCA_023405565.1 Pseudomonadota bacterium | reverse complement strand
GATTGAGGATGATCTGACGAACCGAGCGTGGATCGGCGATGATGCCAGGCACGTTCATCGAGAGTGCGGTCCGCACGATAACACGGGCACGGTTGGCCTGCGCCTGCATGATCGCAACGGATTGCTGCGTGAGATCGTTCAGGTTCACCCGCTCGAAGGTCAGATCCATCTTGCCGGCCTCGATCTTCGACAGATCGAGCAGGTCGTTCAGCAGCGAGAGAAGATGCGAGCCGGATGCCTTGATATCCTTGAGATAGTCGCGGTAGCGGTCATTGCCGATAGGGCCGAAGCGCTCGTCCATCATGACATCGGAGAAGCCGATGATGGAATTGAGCGGTGTCCGCATCTCGTGGCTGATCCTGGCCAGAAACCCGGATTTTGCAGATGATGCCCCTTCAGCCTGTTCGCGGGCTGCGATCAGATCCTTCTCCGTTTTCTTCCAGCGCGTGATGTCACGAAATATGGCGCAGAAGCGCGTATGGGTATCATCGACACGAGCCAGCAGCATGTTCAGGAACAGGAGGCTGCCGTGACGGCGACGGCCAATATAATCGCGACCGTCGTCAATTGGACCGGCATGGCCACCGGTGGTCAGCCGTTCGAGATTTGTCTTGGCCGTTCGTTCACTGTCCGGTGCAAACAGATCTGTAAAGGGGCGCCCGGTCAATTCATCGCGTTCGTAGCCGAACAGGCGCGCTGCGCCGTCATTGACTTCGACGATGCGGCCTTCACGGTCGACGATGACGACACCGTCAGTCGCAATATCGAGCAGCGATGACAGGCTTGGGGAGGTGTCCGCGCTTCCGGCCGGACGCGATGCTGAGCCGGGAAACAGCATCAGCGCCATCGCATCTTCGCCGTCGATCGGGAGTGTGACAAGCTGCCCATCCATCGACGCACGCCCCGGCGCGGCAATGCGCAGCGATTGTCCGCTGTCTGCATGGGGCATGGTGTCGACGGTTTCGATGAAAAGAGAATCGAGACCGCCAGCCTGCGCGAAATCACCCAGCGATGCGTGACCCGTCAGTTTCAGAAAGGCGGAATTGGCATAGAGAAAATTGCCGAGACGATAGATCAGGAGACCGGCAGGCAGGTGATCCAGAATCGCGCGTTGTGAGGTGAGGTTGCCGTCCTCGACACGGCGGAGGTCACGTGCCGCCTGTTCGGTGTATGTCAAGATGGGCCTGTCTGTCGGCGTATTGTCTTCAGAAGCCGCTTCGGTCTGACCGCGTGCAAGTGCATCGGCGCCTTTCAGACGTGCGGCCAGACGGCTGGTCAGCTCCTGAAAGGGCGTTGGCTCGCCCGGTTGCGGAGCGCGTATATCCTGCGCTGTTGCGCGGAAAGGAACGACATTTTCCGGTGCTGATATATTCTTTGCAGGGTCTTCAATCGTCTCGTTAGACAGCGCAACAGGTGTGTCGATCCCGGTCGTGAGATGTGCCGGCGTGGCGATTGTTTCGGGCGCAGCAGGCTCAACATGCGCGTTCGCTTCTGCCGCACGATCGGCTTCAAGCCGCTCGATCGCCGCACGATCTCGCACCACGCCCCATCCGCGATAGCCGCAAAAAACACGGTCGCGATCGAAAGCGGGAATGCCACAAAATTCGGTTTTGACCCGTTGCCCTTGTTTCGTTGGCCAATCGAGATCGATTCCGCTCCAGGTGTCCCGCGACACGATGGCATGAGCGATGCGTCCTTCCGGATCGATCGCAAGTTTGGCGGCGATTTCGTTCCAGAAGCGGCCCATGAGGCCGGCCGTACGTGGCCCGGTCATGCGGAGGAAATCGTGATCGGCGATTGTGAGTCTGTTATCTGCGTCTGTTTCCCACACGAAACGCAATGGATAGCGTTGAGGATTTTGATCGCTTGTTTGTTGCGCGAATGGGTGCGTCGCCGGTGCCATCGCGTCCTGTTCGCCGGCTTGTGCCGAAGCGCCGCTTTGCAATGAACTCTCGCATGGCGGGACATCACCTGATGGCAGATCACGTTGCATCGCGGCCATCGCGTCCGCGATCGGTGACAGGTCGACCGGATTGCTGCCTGCGAGGTGGTTGACGGATGTTTCAGCGTTCGGGAATGGCTTTTCATTCTCGTCAGCGAGCAGCAGAAGCGTCACTGCATCCGCTCCTTCGCCGACATGGATGATGTCGCCTCTTTCCTTGGCGTCGGCAAGGGATGGCGTCTCGCCAAGTTGTTCAGTTGCATTGGCCGTTGCATGCAGGAGATGGCCGTTCGGATCGAAGGCCGCCACGGCATCGTTGCCGTCGATCAGGCGGCGGGCGCGCTCCGCGAGTGTCAAGGTGGGACCGCAGGGCTCGGCAGCCACGACAAGAATCGCTCGCGCAGTATCGCACGCAGAATCGACGGTTACTTTCGAGCAGGTGCAGATCAGCGGTCGGCCGAGCGGCAGGCCCATGCCGCGCAGACGCTCGAGGCGCGAACTGCCATCGTCACGCAATGTGTCCGCACGGCGCGCGATCTGGTCGGCAATCTCGGTGTTATCGAATGAGGCGGCCACAGCCGCTCCCATGG
Organism: Pseudomonadota bacterium; assembly: GCA_023405565.1. Taxonomy (GTDB): domain Bacteria; phylum Pseudomonadota; class Alphaproteobacteria; order Rhizobiales; family Xanthobacteraceae; genus Pseudorhodoplanes. The sequence continues at coordinate 1,633 of JAEXXW010000117.1, read as the reverse complement.
AGGTGAAGCCGAACAGGGCCGCGCCCGAAGGGTTGGCAAATAACAGCTCGGTACCGGTATGATCGAACAGCCAGACCGGCCGCTCGCTTGCGGCGTGCGCGGCGAAGCGCGGGTCGCGCAGGATATCGAGCTTGGCTGATCGGCGATGCATCAAGTGTAGCCTGGATCTCGCGGCGATTCGGTCTGGAAACACTGTATTTTAACGGATTCTTAATAGTCACCGTGACGCACCCCGTCCATCTGGTGGGGAAATCGCCTGTGCAATAACCTTAACCGCTGTAAGTTTTCGTCAGCTTTGACGAAACTGTGTCATGGACAGAAGGTTATAGGTCTCGGCCATATCGTCCTATTGAAGATCCCACACCCTAGGCGAGGATGTCTGTCATGGATCCGACCAAGCCATTTGAAATTCCAGCCGACATGCGCAAATTCGCTGAACAGAGCATGGAGCAGGCCCGCAAGGCCTTCGACAGTTTCGTTGTGACGGCCCAGCAGGCCATGAGCGACCTGGAAGGACGCGCCCAGGCAGCGCGCACCGGCGCGATGGATGTCGGTGGACGGGCGATGACCTTCGCCGAGCGCAATATGGCGGCTTCCTTTGAGTTTGCTCAGAAGCTGGTCCAGGCCAAATCGGCTGAGGAGGTGCTTCGACTGCAGACGGACTATGTCAAGACGCAGATTCAGGCGCTGAACGAGCAGACTAAAGAATTGGCAGAAGCGACGGCGAAGGTCGCAAAAGACACCACCCAAGCCCGCTCATGAGGCAGGGGTATTATAGGGCCGCCCCTGTTAAGCCTCAGAAAACACTAATAGATTTTTGCGGTGCGATATATTTGTTGCATTGCACCATAACATATGCTACTAAAGTCAAGCAGCCAGCAACTGTAACCCCCAAAGGACACGCCAGATGACTGAGGCGACCACTGCAAAGCCGAAGAAACCGGCAACGGTTTTCGATACTCCGGCGCTGGAATTCCCCACCTTTGAAATGCCCAAGATGGAAGTCCCTGCCGCTTTCCGCGAGTTCGCGGAGAAGAGCGTTTCGCAGGCCAAGGACAATTGGGAAAAGATGAAGGCGGTCACCGAAGAGGCGACCGACATGATCGAGACCAGCTATTCGACGGCCTCCAAGGGCGCTGCCGATTATGGTCTGGCTCTGATCGACGCCGCCCGTGCCAATACCAACGCAGCTTTCGATTTCTGCAGCCAGATCGTGGCTGCGAAATCGGTTTCGGAAATGATCGAATTGTCGACCTCGCATGCTCGCAAGCAGTTTGAAACTGTGACCGCGCAGTCGAAGGATCTGACCGCGCTGGCGCAGAAGGTTGCCACCGACGCGGTCGAGCCGATCAAGTCCGGTATGGCCACGGCCTTCAACAAGGCGTCCTGAGCGCTTTCCCATCGGACACCCAAAGGCCCGGGCGGTCGCCCGGGCCTTTTTCTTTGTTGGCGGTATGCGCGATGCTTGCTTGCCAAAGCGACCCCGACGCCCTAGTTTCCGCCCCGTCTTACCTGCGGCCTAGGGCCCGGGCAGGGGGACATCCGGCCCAAATCTTTGAGCCTTGTTTCGAGCCTTGCAGCTGTAGCTCAGTTGGTTAGAGCGCCTGACTGTGGATCAGGAGGTCGGTGGTTC
>JAEXXW010000342.1 GCA_023405565.1 Pseudomonadota bacterium | reverse complement strand
GCGTATAGCCATCTGCGGGCGCCTGCAGCACCGCACGGGCCGCGGAAACACCACCGGCGCCCGGGTTGTTCTCGACCACGAAACGCTGGCCGAGCTTTTCGCCCAGTTTTTCAGCCACGAGACGGGTCGTGATGTCGGCGACGCCACCGGCGCCGAACGGCAGGATCACCCGCACCGGACGATCCGGATACTTGGCCTGCGCCGCAGCCGGTGTCGCGCCGCCCAGCACAAGGGCCGCGCCGAGGGCGACAGCCGATAGTCCCGCCGCGAATGTCCGGCGTCCCATCGATTGAGATTTGGTCATCATGTTCTCCTTCGAAATCGGCGGCACAAAACCGGTTTCGGGCCAATAATTCAAGCACTCAGCTAGCGTGGCGGGATGTCGCCCTGCTCCCAGCCGGCCTTCACCGCCGCGCGATAGGCCGTGAAAGTGCCGGCCGCAATGGCTTCGCGGGCCCCCAGCATCAGCGCCTGGTAGTATGCAAGGTTGATCTGCGACAACAGCATGGCCCCGAGCGTCTCATTGGCCTTCACGAGGTGATGCAGATAGGCGCGCGAATAGGTCCGCGTCGGCGCATAGGAACTGCGCTCGTCGAGCGGGCGCGGATCGTCGGCGTGGCGTGCATTCTTCAGATTGATCGGCCCGTGACGGGTAAAGGCGCGGCCGTGGCGTCCGTTGCGGGTCGGCATGACGCAATCGAACATATCGACCCCGCGCCACACCGCCTCGATCAGATCGTCCGGCGTGCCGACGCCCATCAGATAGCGCGGCCGATCCGCCGGCAGTACCGGCGCGACGATATCGATTATCGACAGCATCACCGCCTGCGGTTCGCCGACCGCGAGACCGCCGATGGCGTAGCCCTGGAAATCCATGTCGACCAGCGCCTTGGCACTCGCAATGCGCAAGGCTGGATCGTCACCGCCCTGCACGATGCCGAACAGGGCGTGGCCCGGCTTCGCACCCTCGAAAGCACGTTTGCAGCGTTCGGCCCAGCGCAGCGAGAGCTGCATCGCACGATCAATCTCGTCGCGCTTGGCCGGCAGGCGGATGCATTCGTCGAGTTGCATCGAGATATCGGCACCAAGCAGGCGCTGGATTTCGACCGCGCGCTCCGGCGAGAGTTCATACATCGCGCCATCGAGATGCGAGCGGAATGTCACCGCCTTCTCGTCGATCTTGCGCAGTTGCGACAGCGACATGACCTGAAAGCCGCCCGAGTCCGTCAGGATCGGCTTGTGCCAGTTCATGAAGTTGTGCAGGCCGCCGAGCGCCGCAATGCGTTCCGGTCCCGGCCGCAGCATCAGATGATAGGTGTTGCCGAGCAGGATGTCCGCACCGGTGCGCGCGACCTCGTCCGGCATCACCGCTTTCACCGTCGCCTGCGTGCCGACCGGCATGAAGGCCGGTGTCGCAATGCGTCCATGCGCGGTCTCGATCTCGCCGGCGCGCGCGGTGCCGTCGGTGGCAATGAGGCGGAAGGAAAAGGGGTTGCTCATCGACACGTCACCACCACTTGTCCATCCGCGACACCGAAACTTTTCCCAGCAGCAAGCAAATAAGAAATATCGGCAGAACAATCAGGATATGAATGAATTGAAGATAGGCCATTGCCGTATTGACCCATTCGAGGATGGTGCTCATGATTTCCTATCGCACCTGCGGGAATAGCAAACACGCATCCCCGTAAGAATAGAAGCGATACCCTGTCGCAATCGCATGCGCATAGGCGTGCTGCATCGTGTCGAGCCCGGCAAAGGCCGACACCAGCATGAACAGCGTCGAACGCGGCAAGTGGAAATTGGTCATCATCAGATCGGTCGCACGAAAACGATAACCAGGTGTGATGAAGATATCGGTCTCGCCGCGAAACGGACGAATGACACCGCTTTCATCGGCAGCGCTTTCCAGCAGCCTTAACGCTGTGGTGCCGACCGGCACGATGCGTCCGCCCTTGGCGCGGACATCGTTGAGGGCGTTTGCAGTCGCCTCATCGATCTCGCCCCATTCGGAATGCATCTTGTGTTCGACGGTGTCTTCGCCTTTCACCGGCAGGAAGGTCCCTGCCCCGACATGCAAGGTCAGACGATGCAACTGAACGCCGGTCGCGATCAGTCGCTCGATCAGTGACGGCGTGAAATGCAACGCCGCTGTCGGCGCCGCGACCGATCCCTCTTCCTCAGCGAACATCGTCTGGTAGTCGGCGAGATCGCGCTCGTCGGCGGCGCGCTTGGAAGCGATATAGGGCGGCAACGGCATCGCGCCGCGCTCGGCGATCGCCTGATCCAGCACCGCGCCATGAAAGGCGAAGGACAACGTCACTTCGCCGCCCTCGCCCTTGTCCTCCACCGTCGCATCGAGCTGGCCAAGGAAACACACCTTACCTTCGTCGCCAAAGCGCACGATGTCGCCGGCCTGCAGGCGCTTGGCCGGCTTGACGAAGGCCCGCCAGCGCGAGCCATCGATACGCTTGTGCAAGGTCGCCTCGATCTTCGGCTCCTCGCCGCGGCCGATGCGTCGTCCGAACAGCCGCGCCGGAATAACCTTGGTGTCGTTGACCACCAGCGCGTCGCCGGCCCGCAACAGATCGGGCAGATCGCGCACAATCCGGTCTTCGGTCTCGGGCGAGCGCCCCGGCCGCACCACCATCAGGCGCGCGGAATCGCGCGGCCACGCAGGCCGCAGTGCGATGCACTCGGACGGCAATTCGAAATCGAAGAGTGAGGTCAGCATGAGCGCAAAATGTCATTGCCGGGCGACCCCGGCAATCCATCATTTCGGAAGCTTTGCGGGAGGTTACGGCATTCTCGATTCAAGCGTGATGGTCTCACCATCGACCACAAACTTGCCGTAACCGTGATGGTGGATCGTCTTGGGATGTCTCTGTGCCGGATCAATCCAGGCTTTCAACACCTCAAGCACAAACAGATTATATTTGTTGACGAGACGCGTATCCACGACCTTGCATTCCAGATTGGCGAAGCATTCAGCGACGAGAGGCGCCGCGACCTCCTGGGCCGGCAGCGGCGTCAGCCCGATCGTCTCGAACTTGTCGACATCGCGGCCCGAACAATTGCCGACCTCCACCACCTTGGATGCCAGCGTCACGGCCGGAATGGCGATGACGCATTCCTTGGTCAGGCGCAAGGCCCTGAAGCTGTAATCGCCGCTGCTGACAATGCAGGCCACCAGCGGCGGCGTGAACTCGACCATCATGTGCCATGACATGGTCATGACATCGTTGCGGCCCCGGCTCGCGGTTGTCAGAAGCACCACCGGTCCCGGTTCCAGCAACTGGTAGACGTCAGAGAGCGGAAGATCTTTCATCGGGTGCCCGGCTCCGGCTGCCTGTAGCAGCTTTCAATACGCAGCCGAATTATGGCCGATCAGAAACTCCGGACTTTGATCCATCCCAAGAAAGACAACGCCGCGGGCCGGACCCGTCCGCCCCCGCGGCGCTGTCTTTTCAAGCCTAACGACGATCAGGCGTCCGCCAGAACCGTCGCCTTGATGATCTTGTCGGGGTTCTGCACCGGCTCGCCGCGCTTGATCTTGTCGACATTCTCCATGCCTTCGACGACCTTGCCCCAGACCGTGTATTGACGGTTCAGGAACGGTGCATCCTCGAAGCAGATGAAGAACTGGCTGTCGCCGGAATCAGGGTTCTGCGCGCGCGCCATCGAGGCGGTGCCGCGCACATGCGGCTCCTCGTTGAATTCGGCCTTCAGCTTCTTGCCCGAGCCGCCGGTGCCGGTGCCGTGCGGGCAGCCGGTCTGCGCCATGAAGCCGTCGATCACGCGATGGAAGACGATGCCGTCATAGAAGCCTTCCCGCACCAGTTCCTTGATGCGCGCGACATGGTTCGGCGCGAGGTCCGGCCGCATGGCGATGATGACATCACCCTGAGTGGTTTCGAGCTTGATGGTGTTTTCGGGATCGGTCGCCATGGTCTCTTTCTCCTTGTTGTTATGGCCGAAGGCTTGAGCCGCCTTCGGTTTATCCAGTGCGGTGCGGCTTATGTCTTGCCGTCCGCTTTTTGACGTCGCCGCTGGCTATTTCTTGCCGTCGGCCTGGATGAAGGCGCGGGTGATGCGATCGGGATCCTGCACCGGCTCGCCCTTCTTGATCTTGTCGACATTGTCCATGCCGGACACGATCTCACCGACAACGGTGTATTGGCCGTTGAGATGCGGCGCATCGGCATAGGTGATGAAGAACTGGCAATTGGCCGAGTTCGGGTCGCTCGCCCGCGCCATGCCGACAACGCCGCGGCGGAACGGAACCTGCGAGAATTCCTGGTTGATGTTCGGGTATTTTGACTTGCCACGGCCATCGCCGCGATCGCCATCGCCGGTCTGGGCCATGAAGCCCGGAATGACACGATGGAACGGCACGTTGTTGTAGAAGCCGTCGCGGGCGAGTTGCTTCAGGCGTGCGGCATGGTTCGGCGCGATATCGGCCCGCAGGCGGATCACCACCGGGCCCTTTGTGGTCTCAAGCACCAGCGTGTTCTGCGGATCGGATTGAGCAAGGGCTGGCTCAATCTGGGCCGGCGCCGCGAGCACAAGCGCGGCCAGCAAGGCGAGGATGCGGATCATGAAAGCTCCTGAAATGAAGTCGCTGACCTTAGGATGAAAATTTCGCCTTCAGCCGCGCGGCGACGCTGGCCGGCACAAAATGCGAAATATCGCCGCCCATCTTGGCGATCTGCCGCACGAGTGTGGCAGTGATCGGGCGTACCTCCGGCGAGGCCGGCAGGAAAACCGTCTGGACCTCCGGCACCATGACGCCGTTCATCCCGGCCATCTGCATCTCGTAATTGAAATCGGTCCCGTCGCGCAGGCCGCGGATCAGGATGGTGGCGCTTTCACGCTGCGCCGCCCGCACCACGAGATCGTCGAAGGTCAGGTAGCCAAACTCGCAGCCGGACGCACGGGCGATCGGCTTGCAGACCTCGGCCAGCATGTCCATGCGCTCTTGCGCGGTGAAGATCGGCGCCTTGCCGGGATGGATACCGATGGCGAGGATGAGCCGGTCGGCCAGCCCGGCGGCCTGCCGGACCACGTCCAGATGGCCATTGGTGACGGGGTCGAACGACCCGGCATAGAGGGCGATGCGCGGCATGACGTCCGTCTAGCCCGCCGCTGTACGGGCCGCAAGGGCATCCATCCTTGCAATGTCCGCCCGTGGCTTCGGGCGGACATTTACCTTTCATTGACCGAACTATCCGCCGCACGTCTCCCGGTGCCGCTCAGGCATAGCGGATCAGCACGCTCTTTGTTTCAAGATAACCATCAAGCGCGGCGCGGCCATGCTCGCGGCCAATGCCCGATTGCTTCATGCCACCGAACGGAAGGTTCGGATCGACGGTATTGTGGCTGTTGACCCAGACCGTGCCGGCCTTGATCGCCTTCACCACCCGGAATGCCTTCGACAGGTCGCGCGTCCACACTGACGCCGCAAGGCCATAACGGGAATTGTTGGCGATCGACACCGCCTCATCCAGTCCGTCGAACGGCATCGCCGCGATCACCGGCCCGAAGATCTCGTCGCGCACCGCTTCATCGGTCGGCTTCAGGCCATCGAGAATGGTCGGCGCAACAAAATAGCCGCGATCGGGCACTGCACGATTGCCGGCGACAAGCCGGGCACCAGCCTTCTTCGCACGCTCGACAAAGCCGGCGACGCGATCCTGCTGCGTCTTCGACACCAATGGATTGATTGCCGCCTTGGGATCGAGACCGGAGCCGAGCGTCATGCTGTCGGCAATCGCGCCGAGCTTTTCCAGCGTCTGGTCATAGATGCTCCGCTCGATCAGCACGCGCGTTGCGGCGGTGCAGACCTGCCCCTGATTGAAGAACATGCCGAGCCCGGCCAGCAGCCCTTCCATGCCCTCCTCCATGTCGGAGAACAGGATCATCGGCGACTTGCCGCCAAGCTCGAGCGTGAAGCGCGCGAGATTGTCGACCGCCGCATGACCGATCAGCTTGCCGACTTCGGTCGAGCCGGTGAAAGTCAGCTTGTCGACGCCGGGATGTGATGCGAGCGCGGCGCCGGTTGTCGGGCCATCTCCGGTGACGACATTGACGACGCCATTCGGGAAGCCGGCTTCGGCAATCAGTCTCGCGAGATAGAGCGCCGTCAGCGGCGTCTCTTCCGCCGGCTTCAGCACCACGGTGCAGCCGCAAGTCAGAGCCGGTGCGATCTTCCAGATCGCCATCAGCAGCGGGAAATTCCACGGCACGATCGCACCGACCACGCCGACCGGCTCCTTCACCGTGCAGGCGAAATGCTGCGCGCCGGGCGGCACCGGGATCGAGGCATCGAGGGTCGAGCCTTCGATCTTCGTTGCCCAACCCGCCATATATCGCAGCCATTGGGCCGAGCCGCCGACATCGATTGCATGCGCCGTGCCGATGCTCTTGCCGTTCTCCAGCGTCTCGAGCTGCGCCAGCGGCTCGCCGTGTTTTTCGATGAGGTCGGCGAGCTTCAGCAAAAGGCTTTCACGCATCACCGGCTGCATCGCAGCCCAGGGCCCGTTCAATGCGGCGCGCGCAGCCTTCACGGCCTGATCGACGCCCTCCTTCGTGACATTGGGGATTTCGGCAATCGATGCGCCGGTCGCCGGATCATAAACGGCAATGCCACCGGCATTGGGCAGATCGCAGCTGTCACCATCGACGAAAGAGCGGATGGGAGCGGCCAGAAATGCGCGCGCCTGTTCGTTCAGGCCGGGCGTTGCGGCAACGTTCATGGTTTCCTCCAGTATGATTGTTTCTTGATTGTCGTGACGCATCGTTCCGATGCGCCGTATCGTTATCGCCCGCCGGCGATCACGATGGCCTTGCGGCTTTCTTGCCGTCATGTTGCAGCAGCGATGCGGAGCTGTCGACCGCGATTTTCAGCGCACAGGCACCCACACCAATGCGACAACGGCCGGGATTCCCCGGCCGTCATTTCGGATCAGTCCTGTTCGAAAGTGGGCCGCTCAGCTCAGGAACGGTATTGCAACGAAAAGAAAGAACCCGTTCAGTGTCAGCAGCGCGCCGGCAAGGCCGAGCGCCCCGCCGACGAAGCTGAGCCAGACCAGATCGGCGACAAGCGAAACCGAGATCAGCACGATGGCGATCTGGATCAATGCCTCCGCATAGTCGAAATACGGATCCTGCTTCAGCGCATGATCGCGTTTGGCTTCATGGTCCTTGGCCTGCGCAATCAGCTCTTTCTTGCCTTCATTCGTGTCCGGCTCGGAGTCATAGCGCGCGACCGTCTTGCGATAGACATCGGCCTTGGCCTTCAGCGCCGCCTTGGCTTCCGGCGGCATGGCGGGATCGGCGAGCCAGCCAAGTTCGAATTCGTCGGCCGCCAGCGCATAGGCCGTCTGCCGCATATTCTTGGCCTGGAAGAAGCCCCAGTAATTGGACGCCAGCACGTTGTTGTTGACCGCTTCCTTCCCGGCATTCGAGCCGCCGAGACTGGTGATCGCCAGCACCATCGCCAGGACCGCAATCAGGATGGCGGCGCGCTGCTTGAACGTGTCGGTGTGGCGCTCCTGATCCATCATTTCAGCAGCTTCGTCGGCCTTCATGACACTCCTCTGCCCTTTCGCGGCACTATCATGTGCCGCGAGTTACAGCCTGTTTGCTGGACTATTATGAAAGCGGGCTTGGGCGCACCGAGCATGATGCCGAAAATGCCTGCCCTCGGGCATCGCCCCGAGGGGGCCAAGCGGTTTTCGGACAACATCATGCACTTACGCTTGGCGGTCAGGCCCCGTTGGAAACGTCTTCGCCGTCGTCGCTCAGGCGTTCGACCGAGACCACCCGCTCATCGTCCGCAGTGTCGAACACGATCACACCTTGCGTCGAACGGCCAGCAATGCGGATGCCGCTGACGCCGGTGCGGATCAGCTTGCCCGCATCGGTCACCAGCATCATCTGATCGGATTCCTCCACCGGGAAGGATGCGACCAGCTTGCCGTTCTTCTGCGTGATCGCCATGGCGGTGATGCCTTTGCCGCCGCGTCCGGTGATCCGGTATTCGTAGGACGAGGTCCGCTTGCCATAGCCGCGTTCCGACACCGTCAGCACGAACTGCTCGGCCGCCGACATCTCGACATAGCGGGTCTCGCCCAGCTCGATGCCGTTGCCGTTCGTCTCCTCGGCATCGGCAGGAGCCGTCTCCTCCGCCTCGCCGCCGCGACGCACCGCACTGGCCCGGCGCAGATAGGCCGCACGCTCGTCGGATGTTGCCTCGACATGGCGCAGGATCGTCATCGAGATGAGAGTATCGCCTTCGGGCAGCGCGATGCCGCGCACGCCGCGCGAGGTGCGTCCGGTGAATACGCGCACCTCAGGCACCGCGAAGCGGATGCACTGGCCGCCCGCTGCCGTCAGCAGCACGTCGTCCTTCTCGGTGCAGATC
>JAEXXW010000317.1 GCA_023405565.1 Pseudomonadota bacterium | reverse complement strand
ATACAGAAGTACGCCGAGCAGATGCAAGGCGGCAGCGTTGCGGGGCTCTGCCATCAGGACATCGCGATACAACCGCTCCGCGTCCGCGCGGTGGCCGGCCTGATGGGCGCGGAAGGCCGAAGCGAGCGTCGCGGCCATGGGGGAGGCGACGGGGCCGCCTCGTTTCTGTGCCGCGCGTCGTTCTTTGCGATTCATGCAAAGCGTCCTTAATTTTCGGGAAAACCCTTGGAAAAAGCGGCCGTTCCGGCCGCAAGGCGGCGGAAACTACGCGAATGTTTCAGTTTTTTGAAGCGCATCACGTCGTTGCGAAAAGACAATTTCTTCTCCGTCCCGCAGTTGCGGAGACCGGCTCAAGAGGCGATATGATATCGATCTCAGAACAGAGACGACAGCGAGCGCATCCCGACCATGTCTTCCAAGCCTGCCGCCGCCGCCAAATCCGAGAAAGCCGCCGCCAATCCAGGTGATGTCGCCAAGCCCGGCGATGCTGTTCGGCCGAATGAAAAAGCGGCCATCGATCTTGGGCCACTCCCGGAATGGAATCTGGGCGATCTTTATACCTCGATCGAGGCGCCGGAATTCAAGCGCGATCTCGACAAGGCCGAAGCCGACTGCATCGCGTTCGAGAAAGCCTATAAGGGCCGTCTTGAAGACCTGGCGAGAAGTGTAAAGTCCGGCCAGTCCCTGGTCGAGCCGATCCGCCGCTACGAGGCGATCGAGGATCTGCTCGGGCGGCTGATGTCGTTTGCCGGACTTGTCTATGCCGGTAACACCGCCGACCCGAAGATCGCGAAATTCTACGGCGATGTGCAGGAGCGGATCACTGCGATCTCGCTGCATCTTCTGTTCTTCACGCTCGAGCTCAATCGCGTCGATGACACGGCGATCGAAAAAGCGATGCAGGATCCGGCGCTCGGTCATTACCGGCCGTGGATCGAGGATCTTCGCAAAGAAAAGCCCTATCAGCTGGAGGATCGGATCGAGCAGCTCTTCCACGAAAAATCGGTGAGTGGTTATTCGGCCTGGAATCGCCTGTTCGACGAGACCATCTCGTCCCTGCGTTTCAAGGTGGATGGGCAGGAGCTGCCGATCGAGCCGACCCTGACCCTGCTGCAGGACCAGGACGAGAAGAAGCGCAAGAGCGCGGCCGAGGCGCTCGCCGTCACGTTCAAGGAGAATGTGCGGATCTTCTCGCTGATCACCAACACGCTGGCAAAGGACAAGGATATCTCCGACCGCTGGCGCGGGTTCGCCGATGTCGCCGATGCGCGGCATCTGTCGAACCGGGTCGAGCGCGAAGTCGTCGATGCATTGGTGTCGTCGGTGCAGGCGGCCTATCCGCGTCTGTCACACCGCTATTACGCCTTGAAGGCAAAGTGGTTCGGCAAGGAAAAGCTGCCGCATTGGGATCGCAATGCGCCGCTGCCGGCGGTGCCGATGCGCACGATCCGCTGGCCGGATGCGCGCGATACGGTGTTGTCAGCCTACGGCGCCTTCTCGCCGGTGATGGCAAATATTGCGCAGCGCTTCTTCGACGATCGCTGGATCGATGCGCCGGTGCGGCCGGGCAAGGCGCCGGGCGCCTTCGCGCATCCGACCGTGCCGTCGGCGCATCCCTATGTGCTGCTCAATTATCAGGGCAAGCCGCGCGACGTGATGACGCTCGCGCATGAGCTGGGGCACGGCGTCCATCAGGTGCTGGCCGCGCCGAATGGTCCGCTGATGGCGCCGACGCCGCTGACGCTCGCCGAGACCGCGAGCGTGTTCGGTGAGATGCTGACCTTCCGCAAGCTGCTGGCGTCGACGACCGATCCGGTCGAGCGCAAGGCGATGCTCGCCGCCAAGGTCGAGGACATGATCAATACGGTGGTCCGGCAGATCGCCTTCTACACGTTCGAGCGGCGCATCCACACCGAGCGCAAGAATGGCGAGCTGACGGCCGAGCGGATCGGCGAAATCTGGCTGGAGGTGCAGAAGGAAAGCCTCGGGCCGAGCATCGAGCTGAAAGAAGGCTACGAGGTGTTCTGGAGCTACATTCCTCACTTCGTACATTCGCCGTTCTACGTCTATGCCTATGCGTTCGGCGACTGCCTCGTGAACTCGCTCTATGCGGTCTATGAAAAAGCCGAATCCGGCTTTGCAGACAGGTACTTGGCCATGCTGGCGGCGGGCGGAACCCAGCACCATTCGGAGCTGCTCGCGCCGTTTGGTCTGGATGCCCGCGATCCCAATTTCTGGAATGGCGGTCTCGGCGTCGTCGACCGCCTGATCACTGAGCTGGAGGAGCTGGATCGGGCCGGCTCCTGACGTTGTACTTTTTGTATAACGGTGTTATACATTTCGTATAATGAGGAGTCTGGAGATGACCAAACGGGTTCAGAAGCCGGAAGAAACCGACGTTATCCAGATCCGAAAGATCGGAAATTCGGTGGGATTGATCCTGCCGAAAGAGCTGCTTGCGCGCCTGAAGCTCAAGGAGGGCGATAGGCTTCACATTGTTGAACAGGCAGAGCGCGGACTGAAGCTCACGCCGTACGATCCACAGCATGCAGAGGCGATGCGGATCGCGCGCGAGGTCATGGACGAGTACCAGGACACATTCCGGGCTCTGGCAAAATGACCGAGCCTATTTGGCTCGATCGTGATGTTGTCATCGACATGCATTCCGAACAGCTTGCCATGTTCGGCGGACCGGATGGTATCCGGGATATCGGAATGCTCGAGTCGGCGTTGGCGCGCCCGCAAAATCGTTGGCATTACGGTGAAACCGACATGGCGATGCTAGCTGCATCCTATGCTTTCGGATTGGCGCGCAACCATCCCTTCGTTGATGGCAACAAGCGTATCGCTTTCCACACACTGGTTGTTTTCTTGCGTCTGAACGGGATTGCGTTTGCGCCCGAGTCGGCGCACGCGACCGCCGTTATTCTGTCCCTCGCCGCTGGGGAAGTGAGCGAGGAAAGCCTCGCACGTTGGATTAGAGATAACTGGCCGAAAGCGTGATGTCGTCGCGCCGTTCAAGGCACGACGACGAAGGTCAGTCTAGCCAATTATGGCATTGGTACGATCCGCCAGATCATGTTGATCGTGGCGGTCACAGACAGAGTGTCGGGCGGCGAGACCTTCATGCTGGCGCGCATGGCCATCGGAGCCGCCATGTCGCGCATCGGGCGTGCTGAGTTGTCGGACATTTCCAGGACTTCACCGAG
>JAEXXW010000306.1 GCA_023405565.1 Pseudomonadota bacterium | reverse complement strand
GATCCGCATACGGCCCGGCCTTTCGGTCACCAGCATGCGCCCATCGGGCAGGAAGGCGAGCGCCCACGGGTTCGACAAACCGCTCACAATCGATTCGACGCGAACATTGCCTCTTTCGGTCTTCAAGACCTGTTGCGCAAGGGCTTGTTGCGTCAGCGCCAGAGACAACAACGATCCGACGACCCAGTGCGCTTTCATACCCTTGTCCCGTTGCGTGACATTTGTCCGGCGTAACGGTAGGGGCACACAATGCGTTCCGAAAGAGCGCCGTAAAGCCGCACATTCCAGTGCATTGCGACTGGAATAATTTTGATGTGACCGGGGTGTGTCAGCGCTGGATCAGAAGCGATGAGACAGTCACGGGCTTTTCGACCGGCGCAGCGGCGCGGGCCATGCCGAAGGTCACGGCCGTGGCGGCAACCACGATGCAAATTACCAGCACGGCGGTCATCAAAAGATGCGCCAGCGCAATCTTGCGTTTCGTCAACGGCCGGGCGTTGCGATGGGGGTGATGGAATCCGATCCCGGCGACCCGATCCCTGGGCATGATGTTCAAGCTCCAACGCTGCGAATCAGCGCTGATGGCACCATCGTACGGAATGCGGGCTCCGCTCCGGCTGGAAGGCGGCGGAAGGCGTCAGGTCTTGCGGCGATTTTGTGACAAAACGTTAACGGCGCCTTGATGCCGTATCACTCGGCGGCGAGTTCGAGAGCGGCCGGTCGCTCCTCCATCGGCACAAAGTGGGGCTGCGCCTCAACCCTTGCATGCCATTCGCGCAAGGCGGAGAAGGGCGACAGGTCGAATTCGCTCTGTTCGGCCAGATGCGTGTAGGAATAGATCGCAATGTCGGCGATGGTGAAGCGATCGCCGGCGAAGAAACGGTGACTGCCGATATGCTTGTCGAGGATATTGAGCGAGCGGGTGCCTTCTTCCATCCAGTCGTCCAAGGCGTGCCGCTGGAGGTCTCGCCCACCCTTGACGAGGCATAGCCAGAAATAGGCTGCGCCAATATTTGGCACGATGGCGTGCTGCTCGAAAAACATCCATTGCAGGACGCGGGCGTGATCGATCGTGGTTGCGCCGGCCAGATGCGAGCCCTCGGCCAGAAACCAGAGAATGGCATTTGATTCGGCGAGGTACTGTCCCGGCCTGATCTCCAGCAGCGGGACTTGGCCATTCGGATTCTTGGCAAGGAAATCCGGGGTGTGGGATTCGCCCTTCAGGATGTCGATCTCCACAAGGTTATGCGGGATCTGGAGCTGCGCCAGAGCCAGCCGCACCTTGTAGCTATTGCCGGAGCGCTGCATCGAGTAGAGCGTGTACATGCGCTTTCAGGCTCCAAGAAAGGGCTGCGGGCCGACCTCATTGCCGGACCGGTCTTGAGTCGCCGGGACAAGAGAAGAAAAGGGCGGCCAATGCAAGGCGGACCAACGGCAGGGAAGCAGAAAAACACGTTCATTGCGTGACTTAGCTGCAATGCGGCATGAAACTTCTTCGTGATGGCTGCGAAGAAGTCTAATCGGTTTTTGCCCTCTTGGAGCAACCATGAGCGCCGGTGATGAATTCATCAGCGAATGTGGCTTGCCCGGGCGTGCGCGGGGCATTACCAAGCCCGCAAATCCACTGGAGATATGACACTATGGCCTTCCTCGCCGACGCGCTGCAGCGCATCAAGCCGTCTGCCACCATCGCGGTGACCGACAAGGCGCGCGCGCTGAAAGCGGCGGGCCGCAACGTCATCGGTCTTGGCGCCGGCGAGCCGGATTTCGACACGCCGGACAACATCAAGCAGGCGGCGATCAAGGCGATCGAGAGCGGCAAGGCGGCCAAGTACACGGCCGTGGATGGCATCCCGGAACTGAAGGCGGCCATTGCCGCGAAGTTCAAGCGGGAAAATGGCCTTGAATACAAGCCGTCGCAGATCATCGTTGGCACCGGCGGCAAGCAGGTGCTGTTCAATGCCCTGATGGCCTCGCTCAATCCGGGCGATGAGGTGATCATTCCGGCGCCGTACTGGGTCAGCTACCCGGAGATCGTGGCGCTCCTCGGCGCAACGCCGGTGTCGATCGTCACCACCATGGAGAATGGTTTCAAGCTGACCGCCGAGCAGCTCGAAAAGGCGATCACGCCGAAGACCAAGTGGCTGATCTTCAACTCGCCATCGAACCCGACCGGGGCGGCCTATACCCGCGAGGAGGTCAAGGCGCTGACCGATGTGCTCATGAAGCATCCGCATGTGTGGATGCTGACGGACGATATGTACGAGCACCTGGTCTATGACGATTTCACCTTCACCACGCCGGCCCAGGTCGAGCCAAGCCTCTATGATCGCACGCTGACCCTGAACGGCGTGTCGAAAGCCTATTGCATGACCGGCTGGCGTATCGGTTTTGCCGGCGGCCCCGAGCCGCTGATCAAGGCGATGGCGATGTTGCAATCGCAATCCACGTCCAATCCGTCGGCCGTGTCGCAATGGGCGTCGGTCGAGGCTCTGAACGGTCCGCAGGACTTCATCGAAAAGCACAACAAGATCTTCAAGGAGCGCCGTGACCTCGTGGTCTCGATGCTCAATCAGGCCAACGGCATCCAGTGCCCGAAGCCGGAAGGTGCTTTCTACGTGTATCCGTCCTGCGCCGGTACGATCGGCAAGACTGCGCCGTCCGGCAAGAAACTGGCGAATGACGAGGATTTCGTCAGCGAGCTTCTGGAGGCCGAAGGCGTCGCCGTGGTGCATGGCTCGGCCTTCGGTGCCGGGCCAGCCTTCCGCATCTCGTATGCGACCAAGACCGAAGACCTGGAAGAAGCCATGCGGCGTATCCAGCGCTTCTGCGGCAACCTGAAATAGGGGGGCCGTCCACCGGCTTTCGCATTCGCGATTTTCCGAAATTTAAGCCGGTGGGTTTAATCGTCTTTGAGGCAGATTGGGCTAATTTCCGCCCGACTTCCGGCGCGTGATCGCCGCTGCCTGTCCACGATCTCCAATCACGAGGAAACACCATGTTTCGTTCATCGGTCTTCGCCGCTCTCGCATTTGTGGCGGTGTCCGCAATGCCTGCCTCAGCCCAGCAGATTCAGGCCGGCATGCTGGAATGCCGCGGCGGCGGATCGGTCAGCTTCATTCTTGGCTCGGTTACCGAACTGAGCTGCATCTACCGTCCGGATCTCGGGCCGCGTCAGGCTTATCGTGCGACGATCCGCCGGGCCGGCGTCGATATCGGCGCGACGGCGGTGTCGGGTCTCGCCTGGGCCGTGTTCGCACCGACCGCGCAACTGGGTCTTGGCGATCTCTCCGGCAATTACGGCGGTGTGTCGGCCGGTGCGGCTGTCGGCGTCGGTCTCGGTGCCAACGTCCTGTATGGCGGCTCGAACAACTCCATCGCCCTGCAGCCGCTCAGCGTCGAAGGCCAGGTCGGTCTCAACGTGTTCGCCGGTCTTGCCGGCATGGAACTGCGCTTCGACCAATAAGCTGCCATTGACGCGGAAGAGCTGAGCGGCGCGTTCCATCTTGGAGCGCGCCGTGTCCTTTTTTGAGGTTCTTTTGTGCGGTCGGACGTTACGTAATGACAATGCGGCCTTCGATGCCGGTCTTCACCGTCTTGATCTTCTCCAGATACTTGATGACCTCGTTGATCATCAGCGGACCGTCATGGCCGGGCACAAGCTCGCGCACATTGTCGAACGCCTCGTAGCCATCACCGCCATTGGCCATGAAGTCATTGGTGGCGAGCGTGTAGGTCTTGGCGTCGTCCAGTGGCGCGCCATTGGCCTCGATCGAAACGATGCGTTGTCCAACGGGTCGTGACGGATCGACGACGATCTTGAGACCCGACACCTGCGGAAAGCGTCCGGCCGGGCGCGGCAGGACGCTGAAGCCATTCTCAAGCCCGGCGCGGATCGCCTTGCCGGTGATCTCCAGCACCGCGATATGGTTGCGGAAAACCAGCTCCGCCATCATGTCACGGCGTGTGATGGCGCTGCCGGGTGGATAGACCTTGCCGCCACGAATCCCTCCGCCATTGGTGATCGCGATCTGCGCGCCGGTATCGGCCCGCATGGCGTCGGCAATCAGGTTGCCGATTGCCGCTTCCTGTGTCCGCACGACGGGGCCCCGACTGTCGAGTTCGACGGCGGTGGTGGCGATGACCGTGCCGAGCGCGCCCGACAGCCTGCTCTCGTACTCCTTGACGACCGCATGCATGTCGGGATCGGGCGTCACATAGCGCGTGTCGATGACGCGGAATTCCGGATGCCACAGCACCTCGCGCCGTCCTTCATTGCTGCGCACGGTGAAGGTGACATCCATGCAGGTGACGAAATGCGCATCATAGCTCGACTCGATCGCTGCCGTGCGGCCGTCGTAGTTGAGCCAGAGATCGTGATCGTGGCCGCTGAGGATGATGTCGGCCGCCTGCATGCGGTACATCTCCTCGTCCTTGGCGCGGTCGGTATGCACGACCGCAACAACGACATCGGCGCCTTCCTTGCGCAACGCGGCTGCCTGCTTCTGCACGGTCTCGACCGATTTGGGAAATTTCAGATCGCCCGGGCTGGACAGGATCACCGCATCTTCGTCGGTTGCGCCGGTCAGGCCGATGCGGATGCCGTCGACATCAATGATCGAGCGTTCGTGAAAGCCCTGGATCAGCGTGCCATCGGGATTGAGGATGTTGGCGGCATAGAGCGGGAACTTCGCCTGCTTCATGCGCTCGAAGAAGATGTCCTTGCCGAAATCGAATTCGTGATTGCCGGGTACGAACACATCCGGCGCGAGCATGTTGGTGAGCATCATGATGTGCTCGCCGCGGTCGAGACTGGACATCAGCGAGGGTGACAGCGTGTCGCCGGCATGGACGAAGAAAACCTTCCCCTTGGCGCGCTCGGCCTTCACCACGGCCGCCAGCCGCGCAAAGCCTCCGCGCGGATCGCCGTCAGGCGCCGGCTGCTCGCTCATCTGGTAGATGTCGTTGACGAGAACGAACGTGACCTTGGTGCGCTTCCCCTGGGCCATCGCCCGGCCGGGCAGGGTGGCGATCAGGGCCAGGCTGGATGAACCGAGCAGCAGCAGGCGACGGGTGATGGTCATTTGGCGATTGATTTCCTTTTCTGTTCCGTGGATTAGCATGGCCCCATGAAAGACGCATCGTCAGCTGCGGTCGCAGGATCATCGCGCCCGGACAATCACCCCCAGGTCCGGTCGGGGCGGATCGGAGTCCTGATCGCCAATCTTGGGACGCCGGATGCGACCGATTTCTGGTCGATGCGCCGCTATCTCAAGGAATTCCTGTCGGACAAGCGGGTGATCGAGGAGAACTCGCTGCTCTGGAAGCTGGTGTTCAACGGCATCATTCTGACATTGCGGCCGCGCGCCAAGGGACGCGATTACGACGCGATCTGGAACAGGGAACTGAACGAGTCGCCGCTGAAAACCATTACCCGGTCGCAGCGTGACAAGCTTGCAGCATCGCTTGTCGATGTCGATGACAGGATCGATGTGGCTTGGGGTATGCGTTACGGCAATCCGTCGGTTGGCTCGGCTCTGGATGAACTGGTGGCCAAGGGCTGCGACCGTATTTTGTTTGTGCCGCTCTATCCGCAATATGCCGCGGCGACGTCGGCGACGGCGTGCGACGCGGTCTTCGTGCATCTGATGACAATGCGCTGGCAGCCAACGCTGCGGGTGACACCGCCTTATTATGATGATCCTGTCTATATCGAAGCTCTCGCGTCATCGATCCGCGATGAACTCGGCAAGATGTCATTCAAGCCGGATGTCATTCTGGCGTCCTTTCACGGCATTCCGCGCGAATATTTCGACAAGGGCGATCCGTATTACTGCCAATGCGTCAAGACCACGCGATTGCTGCGCACGGCGCTCGGGCTGAATGAAAGCCAGTTCAGACTCACCTTCCAGTCGCGTTTCGGCAAGGCCGAATGGCTGCAGCCCTATACGGACAAGACCGTCGAGGCGCTCGCAAAAGAGGGCGTGAAGAACCTTGCGATCGTCACGCCGGGCTTCTCCGCCGATTGTCTCGAGACGCTGGAGGAAATCGCCGTCGAGAATGGTGATATCTTCAAGCGCAATGGCGGTCAGAATTTTGCTGCCATCCCCTGTCTGAACGACAGTGAGAACGGCATGCGGGTGATCCGCGAGGTCGTCTGGCGGGAACTCAAAGGCTGGATTTCGGCATAACGCCGGAGCGTTCGGCGC
>JAEXXW010000305.1 GCA_023405565.1 Pseudomonadota bacterium | reverse complement strand
CCTGCGCGGTGCTGCTGATCGTATTGCCGCGCATCATCACCCACGACTTCTACATCAACATGGCGAGCCAGGTGCTGATCTTCGCGATCCTGGCATTGAGCCTCAATCTCATGCTTGGCTTCGGTGGCATGGTGTCGCTCGGTCATGCCGCCTATATCGGCGTCGCCGGCTACGCCTGCATCTTGCTGACGACGGCCGGCTATCATCCGGCGATCGCCGCTCTCGTCGCGCTGATCCTCTCTACCGGATGCGCAGCGATCTTCGGCATGCTGTCGCTGCGCGCGCCGGGCCTCGGCTTTCTGATGATCACGCTGGCGCTCGGCCAGATCGTCTGGGGCATCGCCTATAGGGCCAACACGCTCACGGGCGGCGATAACGGCATCAGCCTTCCGGCACGCCCGATGCCGTTCGGCTTCGATATCCGCAGTGCCGAAAACTTCTATTACTTCACGCTGGTTGTGTTCCTCGTCGCGCTGTTTGGCATGTGGCGCTTCGTGCGCTCGCCATTCGGCGCGAGCCTGATGGGTACGCGTGACCAGCCACGCCGCATGCGCATGCTCGGCTACGATACGTGGCGGATCCAGTGGCTGACATTCGTCATTGCCGGCTTCTGGGGCTCGGTCGGAGGCTTGATGTATGTGTATTACAATATGTTCCTCTCGCCACATGCGCTGACATTGCAGCAATCGGCGGAAATTCTGCTGATGGCGATCCTCGGTGGCGCGACATCGCTGACCGGCCCGATCGTCGGCGCGGCGATCGTCACGCTGGTGAAGAATGTCGTCTCCTCCTATGTCGAGCGCTGGAATTCGCTGCTCGGGGCGATCTTTATCGTCGTCATCATGTTCATGCCGCTCGGCCTTGTGCCGGGTTGCCAGACATTGTGGCGCAAGCTGCAAAGCCGGAACAAGCCACCCTCGGCATCCGCACATGCGCCGGAGGCGGCCGAATGATCCCCGCACTCCATGTCAGTGAACTCAACAAGCGCTTCGGCGGCTTGCCGGCGACGCGGGATGTGTCGTTCCGCGTGATGCCAGGTGAGCGACACCTGATCATCGGGCCGAACGGCGCGGGCAAGACGACCCTGTTCAACCTCATCACCGGCGATCTCACAGCCGATACCGGTTCGGTGAAGCTGTTCGGCGAAGAGCTGGCCGGCATGCCGACGGAGAAGCGCGTGCATCTTGGCCTCGCGCGCACGTATCAGATCCTGACGCTGTTTCCGCGCGAAACACTGCTGCACAACGTCAAGCTCGCCTTGCTCGGACTCAATCCGGTGCGCTGGAATCCATGGACAGCTTTGTCACAACACAAGGACATGACGGATGCCGCGCAAGCGGCGTTGAAGCAGGTCGGGCTCGGCGATTGCGCCGACCGCATCGTGTCCGAGACATCCTACGGCGAGCGGCGGCGCCTCGAGTTTGCGATGGCGCTGGCGCAGAAACCCAAGGTTCTGCTGCTCGACGAGCCTCTCGCCGGCCTCTCGCATGAAGAGCGCAAGACCGTCGGTGCCCTGCTCAGGACGATCCCGCGCGATGTCACCATCGTCATGATCGAGCACGACATGGATACCGCGCTGGAATTCGCCCAGCGCATCACGCTCTTGCATTACGGCCAGGTGATCGTTGAAGGCACACGCGCCGAAGTGGTGGCCGATCCGCGCACACGGGAGGTCTATCTCGGTGATTGAAGCACTCGCCGTTTCCAGTATCGATGCCTATTACGGTGACAGCCATGTGTTGCATGGCGTGAGCTTCACGCTGCAAGAAGGCCGCCTCCTCGGCCTTCTCGGCCGCAATGGCGCCGGCAAGACCACCAGCATGTCGACGATCATGGGGTTTCTCAAACCGCGTTGCGGCACCATCACCCTGTTCGGTGCTTCAATCGCAGGGCTGGCGCCGGACACGATTTCACACCGGGGTATCGGTCTCGTACCACAAGGCCGTCGTGTCTTCCGCTCACTGACCGTGCGCGAAAACCTCGTCGTCGCCGAGCAACGCCGCAAGCGGGATGGCGGCAGACCGGAATGGACATTGGATCGCGTCTATTCCGTGTTCCCACGACTGAAAGAGCGTGAAGACCAATTGTCCGGCTCGCTCTCTGGTGGCGAACAGCAGATGCTGGCCATCGGCCGCGCGCTGATGGGTAATCCGCGCGTCCTGCTGATGGACGAGCCATCCGAAGGGCTCGCACCACAACTTGTGGCCGAAGTCGGCCGTACAATTGCGCGATTGAAGGCGGAAGGACAGTCGATCATCCTGGTCGAACAGAATATAAAGCTGACCCTCGATCTTGCGGACGACGTTGCAATCATTAATACCGGCGCCATCGCCTTCACCGGCACCGCCGAGCAATTGAGAAGCAACCCGACCTTGATTGCCCAGCAACTGGGCGTGTTCTGAAGTGGAAAATTCGTGATGGATGCCTGGAATAAATACGAACCGACGGCAGCACGTGAACGCGGCAGGCCGGGACGCGAGATCCGCCCGCAAAGCGTCACGATCGACATTCATGCGCATGTCGCAATCCCGCAGGCTGGCGCCTACGTTGCCCAGCACGCCAATCTCGCCGGCACGGGGCTGCATCAGTTCCAGAACACGGAAACGGCCGCCGTCAACGCCAAGCAGGACGCCGACCTGAAGAGCCGCATTGTCGATTTCGAGCCGCGGATCAGGGACCTCGACGCGATGGGCCTCGACATGCAGGTGATCCTGCCGCCGCCCGGCCAGTGCTATTACACCCTGCCGGCCGACATTGCGACCAAGGCCGCCCAGATGGTCAATGACGGCATTGCCGAATATTGCGCGCGTCAGCCCGACCGGCTGATTCCGTTCGGCACCGTGCCGCTATCGCACGGCGAGGAAGCCGCAAAAGAGCTGGAGCGTCTCACCAGGCTCGGCTTCAAGGGCGTGCAAATCCTGACCAATATCGACGGCAAGGAATTGTCCGACCCGATCACCGCTCCGTTCTGGAAGAAGGCGGAAGAACTCGGGATGCTGGTCGTCATCCATCCCAATGGTTTTACGCAAGGCGAGCGCTTCAAACGCTTCTATTTCAACAACGTCATCGGTAATCCGCTCGAGACCACGATCGCCCTGCATTACCTGATCTTCGACGGCGTGCTGGAACGGCACCCGAAGCTGAAGATCCTGGCCGTGCATGGCGGCGGCTATCTTGGCGCCTATTACGGCCGCATCGACCATGTCTGGGGCGCGCGGTCCGACGCCCATGCCGACCTGCCGAAGCCGCCGACGGAATATCTGAAGCAGATTTACGTCGATACCGTCGTGTTCTCGAAAGGCCAGCTCAAGGCGCTGGTCGAGACCTTCGGCGTCGATCACGTGGTCATGGGAACGGACTATCCTTTCGACATGGCTGACTATGATCCTATCAACCATGTGGCTTCCATTGACGCTTTCGATTCTGCTACGGTGGGCAAAATCGTGGGCGGCAACACCAAGCGGCTGCTTGGTCTGTAAATCAGTGGATTGGAATGAGCTGGATCGATAATTCCCCCCAAACGGCAGAGGGCATGCAGCCTGTTGAACGCGTCCTGGCAGAGCCGGCCCTGTTCCGGGAAGCCATGGCCAGGCTAGGCGCCGCCGTTCACATCATCACGACACAGGGCCCGGCCGGAAAAGCAGGCTTCACCGCCACGGCCGTTGCCTCGGTGTCGGATTCACCGCCGACCGTGCTGGTCTGCCTCAACCGCAAGAGCCAGATCACACCGATCATGCG
Organism: Pseudomonadota bacterium; assembly: GCA_023405565.1. Lineage (GTDB taxonomy): Bacteria > Pseudomonadota > Alphaproteobacteria > Rhizobiales > Xanthobacteraceae > Pseudorhodoplanes. The sequence goes on along the minus strand of JAEXXW010000305.1, from coordinate 2,406 downwards.
GGAGAACAAGGTGTTCTGCGTGAATACCCTCGCCTCGCACGACGAAGAGCTGGCCAATGTGTTTGCCGGGCGAACCGGAAAATTCATGGCCGACCGCTTCGAGGCCGGACATTGGACGACACTGGAAACCGGCGCACCGGCCTTGACCAATGCCATCGCCGCCATCGATTGCCGCGTGCTGGAGATGAAATCGGTCGCGACCCACGACATCTATTTCGGCGAAGTCGCGGCCATCAAGCTCGCCGATGCCGACAAGGCGCTGGTGTATCACGCGCGGGCGTATAAGCACGTGTAGTCGAAAGACCTGCTGTCCAATTTCGTCGTCATGGCCGGGCTCGCCCCGGCCATCCATGCCTTTGGCTCAAGCTCAATAAGACGTGGATGCCCGGCACATAAGGCGTCAACGACGCCGTCTTCGACGGCTAAGGCCGGGCATGACGGATCGCAGCGCCAGCATACGCTGACGAAATCAAATATCCTGCTCGATCCACTCGCGCTGAACATCGGCGCACCAGTTGCCGACATTCCATTGTCCCCATGCACCAAGGCCGGCCAACTCGTCCGGCCCGGCATAGACCGGCACATGCACGACCGAGAGGCCGTCATGCTCATGCGCCTGTTTCAGTGCCGTCTGCAATTCGTCGACACTGAACCCGCCATGCAATGCGCAAACGCCCGTCACGGACGAAGCAAGCTGCACATAATCCACTGGCACAGAATCATTGGTACGGAATTCGCGGCCATATTGCGCGAGCTGCAGGCCCGTGATTGCCGCCATCCGGCGATTATCGAATATCACGATCATGCCGCGCACACTGTGCTCGACCGCATCGATGAGCACCTGCGGATTCATCATGAAGGACCCGTCGCCGGTAAAGGCAATGCCGTAACGCGGCTTGTCGGCGACGCCTGATGCCACCAGCGCACTCGTCGCAAAGCCCATATAGGACGCACCGGTCTCGGTGAAAGTGTCCCCCGTGCGATCATCCTCCACGATCTGGAAGCCGTTGGCCTGCACATCGCCCGCGTCGAAGAACTTTGCGGCATCAATGCTCTTGGCAAAATCGGCAACGACCTTGATCGCGGCCGGCTGATACAGAACGGGACGTTGCCATGCCGTGTCCTGCGCGGGCTTCGCATCAAAGCGCGCCTGCTTGAATGCGGTCCACTCCCTCTTCTTCTCGGCGCAGGCTTTCAGCCAGTTCACCTTGTTCGCCGCGATATTCTTCAGATACGTACAAAGCCGCTCGATAACAGCCGATATGTCACCCGCCAGCGCGGTCGTTTGGTTATAGTGGAGCGCGTCGGCGAAATCGCCATTGATGTTGATGACGTGCTTCGCCGCCTTGTAGCCGATGCCGGAACAATCGGCCTGGCACACACCACGCGAACCGATGACAATGACAAGCTCGGCATTGGCCATCGCGAAGTTGCCGCTGATCGACCCCTTCGATCCGCCGACATGCATGTTCTGCGAATGCGCGTCGGGCAACACGCCGGTCGCCCCCGGCGACAGCACCACGGCGGCACCGGCCGCTTCCGCCAGCTTGCGCACGGCCGCATCGTGCCCGCGCGTGCCGCCGCCCGCCTTGATCGCAAGGCTCGGCGCCGCCGCAATAAGGCGCGCGGCTTTCGCATAGGCCTCGTCATCGACCGGTGTAAGCGTCGGCAGGTCCGGACGGTTTGGCAGCGCCGCGAGGTTGATCATCAACTGCTGCGGCTGCGTATTCAACGGCAGCAGCAGATAGAAGGGTCCAGCCCGATAGGGATGATTGACCGCGAGCGAGCCGCGGCGCAACGCATCGCGCAAGGCTTCCGGCGTGTGCAGTACATAGGAGCCGCCCATCAGCGCCGTCATCCGGCCGAACAGGCCCTGCTCCTCCTTCGGTACCTGCTGCATGTTGTAGCCTTCGCCGAAGGTCGTCTCATCACCATAGATGTGATAGACGCCGATCCCGTTCGATGCGGCGGCGAGCGAACCGGCAAAAGCCTGCAGCGCGCCAGGCCCGATCGATGTCACGACCGCAGGGATTTCGCCGTATTGCCAGCGCAACGCCGTTGCGGCGTGCGCCATCTCGACTTCATTGCGGCAATTGAAGGTGCGCGTGACACCTTCTTCCTCGTAGATGCGCAGCACGTCGCCGAGATCCGTCGAGCCATGCCCGAAGATGGCAAAATACTTCCGCACGCCCTGCTTGAGCAGACCGAGCACGAGCGCTTCCGAGAGTGTCGTCCCGACAAGCTTTGGCAGCGCACCACCTTCGATTGCCTTTGCAAGCGAACCGGCCACGTGGATGGCCCGTGCCCGGGCGCGCATGGCATCGCGTTGGTCACCTTCGGAGAGTCGTGTCAGCATGTCGTTCTTCTCAAATCATACCACGAGGTGCGGGCCGACCGATGTCAGCC
>JAEXXW010000300.1 GCA_023405565.1 Pseudomonadota bacterium | reverse complement strand
GTCGGTGACAACGCTCGATGCGAAACTGGCACGCACCATGGAGCCCCGCGCCTCGACACCGTCGCGACGACTTGAAGCGCTGCGGCAATTATCGGACGCCGGTATTCCAACGAACGTCATGGTGGCGCCTGTAATCCCGGCCATCAACGATGCCGATATCGAGCGCATTCTCGACGCAGCCGCACTCGCCGGCGTACGCGGCGCAGGTTACGTCCTGCTGCGGCTGCCGCTCGAAGTGCGTGACCTGTTCAAAGAATGGCTGATGGCGAATTATCCCGATCGCTTCCGCCATGTGATGAAGCTCATTCGCGACATGCGCGGCGGCAAGGACTACGACTCGACCTTCGGCAAGCGCATGAGTGGCGATGGTCCTTATGCGTGGCTGATCGGACGCCGCTTTGAGTCCGCCTGCAGCCGGCTCGGATTGAACAAGACACGCAGCAAGCTCACCACCGAACATTTCCAGCGACCGGCGAAGGGAAGCGAACAGTTGAGTTTGTTCTGAATGCTTGAATGCAATCGGCCTCATCCTGAGGAGGCTGCGAAGCAGCCGTCTCGATGGATGGGCTGCCACCCGAACTCGATTCCTTTCGAGTTCGGTTATCATTCGTGCGCAAGTCGGCAACAGCCGACTTGCGATCCTTCGAGACGCGCCGCTTTGCGGCGCTCCTCAGGATGAGGGCGGCGTTAAGTGGAAATCTGCCATGTCATTACCTCATGCCCATATCAGCCTCGTCACCCTTGGCGTATCCGACGTGCCGCGCGCAGCACGCTTCTATGAAACGCTCGGCTTCACGCGAAAGGTGCGCGGCGCGCCGGACAGCGAGGTCGCACTTTTTGCGGCCGGTACCGCCGCACTATCCCTTTATGTCATGAGCGGACTGGCCAGGGACGCAGGCTTTCCGGACGACATGAAGCCCACGGGGTTCCGCGGCGCATCGCTCGCCTGGAATTGCGAAAGCCGGGAGGATGTCGATGCTGTGATGGCGCTTGCCCTGAAAGCGGGCGGAACCATGCTTGTGCCGGCAAAGGAAGCATCTTGGGGCGGTTATCATGGCCATTTCGCCGACCCGGACGGAAACATCTGGGAAATCGCCTACAATCCCCAGTTTCCACTCTCATCCAACGGAACTCCCAGCCTGCCAGATTAGGGATTGCATCTTCGTGCCGGACGCGATCAGCATCCCGCATGAGTCGAAAAGCGTCCCCCGCCCGCCTGCCGTTGAAAGACGAGATCCTTCGCCCGACCTTCCGGCGCGAACGGACCGCTTTCAAGCGTGGCATCTGGCCGGTGGCCGGTTGCGATGAAGCCGGACGCGGCCCGCTGGCCGGGCCCGTGGTGGCGGCGGCCGTCGTCCTCGACCCGGACCGCATTCCGCGCGGCCTCAACGATTCCAAGAAGCTCACGCCGGATGAGCGTGAAAAGCTCTACGGTCGCATCTGCGCCACCGCCGAGGTCGGCGTTGCTTTCGGTTCGCCGGCGCGCATCGATCGTGACAACATCCTCCGCGCATCGCTCTGGGCGCTGGCGCAAGCCGTCGCGGCTCTGCCGTGCAAGCCGAAGCTTGTCTATGTCGATGGCCGCGACAAGATCGCCGTGCCATGCGACTGCGAGGCGGTCATTTCCGGCGACGCGCTGGTGCTGTCGATTGCCGCCGCGTCGATCGTCGCCAAGGTGACACGCGACCGGCTGATGAAGCAGATCGGCGCGGCGCATCCGGGCTACGGCTTCGAACGCCATATGGGGTATTCGGTGCCGGAGCACTTCGAGGCGTTACAGCGGCTCGGCCCGACCATCCATCACCGGCGCAGCTTTTCCCCGGTCGCGCTTGCCGAAAGCAGGCTGACGATTGCCGTTGGTGATGACGCCCTTCCCGGGTTGCCACTTTAGCCTCCTCCAGCTTATCTCTGGACATTCTTCCCGGTCGAACCGCGTCTTGCTTTTCGGCATTGCTCCAGAGCGGCTCCGATGCTCACCGTCTCCCTGCTGATTGAAATCCTGCGCACCAAGCCGCGGCTCATGTTCTGGCTCGTGGCGGTCGCGCAAGGGCTCCTGTGGCTGCTGGTGCCGACGCTGTTCTATTCGGCGCCGCCCGGGGACCTTGCCGACACGCTGGCCATCGGTCACGAAATGTCTTTCGGCAGCACGCTGGGGGCGCCGCTTGCCTATTGGCTGGCCGACATCGCATTGCGTGTCACCGGCGGCCACATGATCGGTGTCTATCTGCTGGCGCAGATCTGCATTGTCTCGACTTACTGGGCGATATTCCAACTCGGCCGTTCACTGATCGGCGACCGGCAGGCCGTGCTCGCCATCATGCTGATGGTCGGCATCTCCGTATTCACCGTGTCGTCGCCGGATTTCGGTCCCGACATCCTGATGATGCCGCTCTGGGCGCTGGCGCTCTTGTTCCTCTGGCGCGCGGCCGGACAGGGCCAGCAACTCTACTGGTACGCACTTGCGGCCACATTCGCCGTGATGCTCGTGACATCGCCGCTGGCGCTGCTGCTTCTGGTCCTCGCCATTATCTTCCTCGCCATCACCGAACGCGGCCGCCTCGCGGTCCTGAACATCCCGGCTTACGCTGCTGCCGGCATCTTGATCGTTGCGCTGGCGCTGCTGCTTTTCACGTTGAAGCGCCACGGCATCGCCTTCTCGGCTTATCTGCCACGCTTGCGCAACCCGGCGCCGATCAACCAGAACGTCATGGCATGGCTGCGGTTATTGATGTTCGTCATCGTGGCGCAGGCCGGCGCGGGCATTCTCGTCGCGCTCGCCAGCAACATCATGCGCACGCGCAAGAGCGAAGCCGCCCCCGTCACTGGTTCGCCGATCGATCCCTTCGCGCGATCGATGGTCTATTACTTCGCGCTGACGCCGCTGCTCGCCGTGATGATCGCCGCCATCATTTCGGGGAAGTCATCGATCTCCGGCATTCCGCCGCTGCTCGTCCTGTCCGGCCTTGCCATCGTCGTCGCGGCTGGTGACGTCATTCTCGTCCATCACCAGCGCATCCTCGGCATCGCCTGGTTCAGCCTGCTGCTGGTCCCGCCGGTGCTGACAGCGCTCGGCGTGCTGCTGCCGATGGTTTTCGCCGTCGATCTGAAAGTCGCGCAACCCGCCGACAGCATCGCGCGCTATTTCACAGAGAATTTCGAGCGGCGCACGGGACAGAAGCTTGACGTTGTCGGCGGCGATCCGCGTCTCGCGAGATTGATCGCGCTCGCCTCACCCAGCCGGCCGCGTGTGCTGAATGACGACAGCGCACACCCGCAACTCGCCACCCGCAAGGACGCCGACGAGAAAGGCGCAATCATCATCTGGCGCGCGACCGACAATGCCGGCACGCCGCCGGCCGAAATCAAGGCGCAATTTCCGACGCTCGTGGCGGAAGTGCCGCGTGCCTTCGAACGCCCATTGCATGGCCGCGCCCCTTTGCTGCGTATCGGCTGGGGCATGATCCGGCCGAAGGCGGCGGCGCCCTCACAGAGTCAGTGATAGCTCTCGCCTTCCTTCACCTTGCCGCGGAACAGCCAGTAGATGAAGATGATGTAGCCAAGGATGATCGGCAACAGAAACACCGTGCCGATCAGCATGAAGATTTGGCTCGCCGGCACCGCCGCCGTATCCCAGATCGTCAGTGACGGCGGCACGAGATACGGGAAGCTCGAGATCACCAGCCCGAGATAGCCGAGGAAAAACAGCCCGATCGTGGTGACGAAGGGCAGCACTTCGCGCCGTTGTTCAAGCCATCGCCACAGCGCGAAAGCCAGAATCGCTGTCAACAGCGGCACCGGCCACAGAAAATAGAAATTCGGCAGCGAGAACCAGCGCTCGGCGATACGCGTGAAGGCAAGCGGCGTGTAAAGACTGACCGCGGCCATGAAGACGAGCACAACCAGCAGCAACGTCTTGGCCTGCGCGCGGGCGCGTATCGCGACCTCACCCTCGGTCTTCATGACCAGCCATGTTGCGCCGAGCAGGGCATAACCGGCGACGAGCGCCGCGCCACACAGGAAGGTGAATGGCGTCGCCCAGTCGAAATGGCCGCCCGCGAATTGCCCGTTCTCGACCTTGATGCCCTGGATCAAGCCGCCAAGAATGATGCCCTGCGAAAAGGCCGCCAGCACCGAGCCAAAGGTAAAGGCGAAATTCCACCATGACTTGCTGTTGGAAACGATACGGAATTCGAAGGCGACGCCCCGAAATACCAGCGCCAGCAACATGACGATGATCGGCAGATACATCGCTGGCATGATGACGGCATAGGCGGTCGGAAACGCGACCCATAATCCGCCGCCGCCCAGCAC
>JAEXXW010000281.1 GCA_023405565.1 Pseudomonadota bacterium | reverse complement strand
GGTGAGATCTGCGGATGTCTCGACACCTTCGAGGAAGTCGTCGTTGTCCTTCAGATTCAACCGCGCTTCGGTGTCGAAGATATTGATCATCGGCAGATCGTGCCGTCGGCCGACTTCGAAGTCGTTGAAGTCATGTGCCGGCGTGATCTTCACCGCGCCCGATCCCTTTTCCGGATCGGCATAGTCATCGCCAACGATCGGAATGCGCCGTCCAACCAGCGGCAGGATCGCGTATTTACCGATGAGATGTCCGATCTTCTCATTGTCCGGATGCACCGCGACGGCCGTGTCCCCCAGCATCGTTTCGGGACGGGTGGTCGCCACGGTGATGAATTCACCGGGACTGCCTTCGATCGGATATTTGAAATACCAGAGGCTGCCCTTCGTCTCGACCTGCACAACTTCAAGATCGGAAATCGCCGTCAGCAGCTTCGGGTCCCAGTTGACCAGCCGCTTGTCCTTGTAGATGAGGCCTGAGCGATAGAGTTCGACGAAGACCTTCAGCACGGCCTTCGACAGGCCTTCATCCATGGTGAACCGCTCACGCGACCAGTCACATGACGCACCAAGACGCTTGAGCTGATTGATGATGGTGCCGCCGGATTCGGCCTTCCATTCCCACACGCGCTCCAGAAACTTTTCGCGGCCCATGTCACGACGGCCGGGAAGCTGGCGCTCCATCAATTGCCGCTCCACCACCATCTGCGTGGCGATGCCGGCATGGTCGGTTCCGACCTGCCAGAGCACGTCCTTGCCGCGCATGCGCTCGAACCGGCACAGGATGTCCTGCAGCGTGTTATTGAGCGCATGGCCCATATGCAGCGAGCCGGTCACATTTGGCGGCGGAATGACGATACAATAAGGCTCCGCACCGGCACGGTCCGGCCGCCCGGCCCGAAACGCCAATGCCTGTTCCCACGCTTGTGATATGCGTGGCTCAACATCCGAAGGCTGATAAGTCTTGTCGATCATTTGGGAATCCGCTTACGGCGCTGAGCACCAGCGGGCTACAAAGCCCATTGAGTTTCGTACTGTCAACAATTCTACGGCAGCACACGCATCACACGGTTTCTGATTTGTCGCCCCCCATCCCCCTGGCAAGTCCCAATCGCGCTATCTTCCTGTTGTCGCTGTCTGCCTTTGCCAGCCAGGCCATGGTGCGCGTGTCCGATTCACTGCTGCCGCAGATCGCGACCGATCTCGCCGTCACTGTGGGAGCCGCCTCGGTCGTGGTGACCGCTTACAGCATCGCCCACGGCACGGTGCAGCTGTTCGGCGGCGAGATCGGCAACCGGTTCGGCAAATATCACGCTGTCGCCGGGCTCACACTATTCTCGACGATTGTGGTGTTCCTGTGCGGGCTGGCGGCGTCGCTGCCGCAGCTCGTGGCGTTCCGCCTGCTCAGTGGTTTGGCCTGCGGCTGCATCATCCCGGTGGCCATGGGCTATGTCGGCGACGTCGTCCCCTATGAGCATCGCCAGCAGGTGCTGGGCCGCTTCCTGACCGGGCAATTGTCCGGCCTGCTGTTCGGCCAGGTGGCCGGCGGCGTCCTGGGCGACTGGTTCGGGTGGCGCAACGTGTTTTTCATTCTCGCCGGTCTGTTCGCGATCGCTGCCGCCTTGCTGATCGCCGAACTGGCCTTCAATCCGGCCACGCGCGCCTCGAGTCCGCGGGCGTCGCGGCAAACCGGACTCGTCAGTGAATACAAGCTGGTGCTGCGATCGCCCTTCGCGCGGCTGGTCGTCACCTGCGCCTTCTTCGAGGCGGCCATTCTTTATGCGGTGCTGACCTATGTCGGCGCCGATCTGCATCTGCGCTTCGGCCTCGGCTTCACGCTGATCGGACTCGTGGTCGGCTGCTTTGCGTTGGGGGGCCTGCTCTATTCGATCCTGGTGAAGATCCTGGTCAATCGGCTCGGCCAGATCGGCCTCGTCATCGCGGGTGGCGGTTTCATCTCGCTGGGATTTTTCACGCTGGTGCTGCAGCCCGTCTGGTGGTTGGCACCGGCGGCCATGGTCGCGGTCGGTCTGGGCTTCTACATGGTGCACAATACGTTGCAGACCAACGCAACGCAGATGGTGCCGCAAGCACGCGGCACCGCGCTCGCGCTCTTCTCATCATCGCTCTACATGGGATTGACCGCAGGCGTCGCCCTCGCCGCCCCGTTTGTCGATCGCTTCACCGCAGTGCCCGTCTTCCTCGTTGCCGGCTTTGCATTCCCGGTCCTGTGCGCGGTGATTGCGCGCGCGCTCATACGCAAGCGCCGCGCAGAACCGAAGATGTCGGTGCCGACCTGACGCTCGATAAAATAAAACGGCCCCGGATCATGTGATCCGAGGCCGCTCCGTCACAATCGATCGTTGGCCTCAGCGGCCGCGCGAGACCCGCTCGATCTCGGCGCGCACCATCCGTTCGACAAGGCTCGGCAGATTGTCATCGAGCCAGGATTTCAGCATCGGCCGCAGCATATCCTTGACGAGATCGTCAAGCGTGCGTGCGTTCTGTGTCAGCACCGTATGCGCAAGCGAGGAAAAGGCGCTGTCCACCGCGACGCTGGCCGCGTTCGACATCAACGGCGTGTCCACGGCGGCGGACAATGCGGGCCGTGCATCCACCGACGGTCCGGCATTAAAGGCCAGTGTCACGGATTCTTCCTTCATCGCGGCAGCAATCATCGGTTCAGGTTCCGGAGCCAGTTCGGCAAAGATCACGTCGGGCTGCGCCTCAATGGTGCGGAATGGCGCGGGCGCTGGCGTTTCCATCACCCGCATATCTTCCGTCAATTCGAGAATATCAACCACCGGCTCCTTGACAGCGACCGGAGGCGGAACGACCGCGACCGGCGGCGCGGGCGGCACCACAGGCTTGGCCGGCGGAATATCCAGCAACAGTTCCACAGGCATTGCCGCCGGCTTGGGCGGCGGCGCGGCGGACACCGGCTTCAATACGGGCGCTGCCGGCGGCGGCGGCGCAACAGGCTCGGGCTGAAAGGCTGCGGGTGTCGCAGACAATCCACCAGCGGGCTTCTCGTCATCGTCCGCGATGATGCGCCGAATGGAGGCGAGAATTTCCTCCATCGATGGTTCTTGTGATTTTGCCGGCTGTGTCATGCCGCTTTGCTTTCCACGAGGTCGGCCACTTGAAACGGGCCGGTGTCGAATCAAGCTTAACTATCGCTGTTTTTGGCGAATTTGGGGAGTAAGTATCTCACGCGGTTTGCGAATAACAAACCGCGTGAAATACCAAGTTCACAGCATAACCTGAGCAGAAATTGCCCGGCATGAACGCAGCAGCGATCAGCGGCCGTCCGGCGTACGTATACCGATCCAACTGTCGCGCACCTGCTGATAGTGGATCATCGGGTCGTAGAGCGGGACCTGCAAGCCGAGCGTCGGGATGTTCAGACGGCCCACAGCCGACAACAGCGTATAAGACGCCACCACGCGATCACGTTGCGCCGTCACGAGCGCCACGCGCGCATTCACAAGTTCCTGTTGTGCGTTGAGCACATCGAGTGTCGTGCGCTGTCCGACACGGGCTTCTTCACGCACACCGTTCAGCGCAATTTCGGCAGCCGTCACCTGAGACTTGGTGGCGTCGATCTGAGCCTTGGCAGCGTCAAGCTGCCCCCACGACTGCACCACGTTGGCGCGGGCCTGATCGCGATTGAGCGCAAGCTCAAGCCGGCGCTGCCCCACGGTCTCTTTCGCCTGACGGATCAGCGAATATTCGGCGCCACCCTGATAGATCGGAACCACAACCTGACCAACGACCGACGCGTTGAAGCCACGGATCGCGGTTTCAGTCGTATTGTGGTTCTGCTGCGCATTCGCCACCACGGAGACTTGCGGATAGAGCGAGCCTTCGTTGACCTTGACCTGCAACTGGGCAACGTCGATGCCGTGTTCGGCGGCGGTGACCGACGGATTTTCCGATTGCCCCTGCGCGACGGCCACATCGAGTGTACGCGGCGACAGGCGGTCCACCGGAGTGCCCGCCGACAGCCGGCCCGGATCCAGACCGATCACGCGACGATAAGCAGCACGTGCGGTTGTCAGGTTGGCCTGCGCGGTCAGCATCTGCGACTGCGCAGCTGCCACACGCGACTCGGCTTGTGCGACGTCGGTCCGCGTCACTTCGCCAACATTGAAGCGGTCGCGCGTCTGACGCAATTGCTCCTGAATGACTTCGACGTTTCGCTTCTGCAGATCGAGAATCGCACTGGCCTGCAGCACATTCATGTAAACGGTCGCGGCATCGAGCAGCACCGTCTGTTCGATCACGCGCAATGTCTCGCGCGCGGCAAAGACCTGACTTTC
>JAEXXW010000267.1 GCA_023405565.1 Pseudomonadota bacterium | reverse complement strand
TCGCAGCAGCTCGGCAAGGCCTTCGACCATTACGACATGGCGCGCGATGGGATCGCCGACCTCACCTACATCAATCCGGGATATCAGCCGGGCCGCTTCCCGATCATCGGCGCCGGTGAATTGCCGTTCCTGACCACCAACGGCAAGGCGGGCTCGCAGGCCTTCGATGCCTGGTACCGGAAATATGCCGCCAAGGAGATGAAGGACGTCAAATTCTGCCTCGCCTTCTTCCACGATCCTGGATCGTTCCATTCCAAGAAAAAGATCGTCGTTCCTGGCGACATCAAGGGCATGAAGATCCGGCCGGCCCACGCCACCATGGCGACCTTCGTTTCGCAGCTTGGCGGCTCGAACGTGCAATCGAGCGCGCCAGAAGTGCGAGACCTGCTTGAAAAGGGCGTGGTCGAGGCTGTGACCTTCCCATGGGGTTCGGTGCCGCTGTTCGGTGTCGACAAGGTCACCAAGTATCATATCGACGCGCCGCTTTATGCGACCACTTTTGCCTTCGTTTTCAGCCCCGTCACCTATGCTCAGTTGTCGGCATCGCAAAAGAAGGTAATCGACGATCACTGCACCAACGAATGGGCATTGCGTGTTGCCACGCCATGGGCGGACTATGAGCATGGTGGCATCGCCAAACTGAAGGCTGATCCTGCCCACGAAGTTTATCCGTTGACGCCCGAACAGCTCGCCGAGTGGAAAAAAGCCGCAGAACCGCTGCAGCAGGCGTGGGCAGCCAATGTGAAGAAGGCGGGCGGCAATCCCGACGAGATCATGAAAGAGCTGAAGGACTCGCTGGCGAAATTCAATTCCGCCTATTGATCCTTTCGCATTTCACGGCTGAAATAAAAAATGGCGGCGGGGGACCAACCCCCGCCGTCATGCCAACCAGGCCAATAAAAAAATTATGCGCCGTTTATGGCGGCGGGGGTCTCGGGGAGGAAATATCGTGTCGAAATACATGGATCGATTCATCGACTCGATCGAATGGATTGCGGCCTTCTTTATCGGCCTTGTTGCCTTCGACGTTTTCATATCGATCATGTTGCGCTACTTTTTCGGTTACACGATCCCGGATGCCTATGATTTCGGCCAGTTGCTGCTCGGCATCCTGATCTTCTGGGGTATTGCCGCAACCAGCTATCGCGGCACGCATATCACCGTCGATCTGCTCTGGGCCAATGTCAGCCCTTACTGGCAGCGCATCATCGACGTGTTCGCGACGCTGGTGCTGCTGTTCGTTGTGACAGTGCAAACCTACACATTGTTCGACAAGGTCTCGACCACCTACCAGTCAAATCTGGCGACCTTCGATCTGCGATTGCCGGTCTGGCCCTTCTTTGCGATCGCCTGGGTCGGTGACGTCGCCGCCGTGTTGTTGATTGCCGTGCGCACCTACCGGCTGATCTTCCACCCGGACCTGATGAAAACACCTGACCTTGTGAAGTCGGGCGAGTGAGGAAGACGCCATGAGCACCAACGCCGTCGCGATCATCGGCTTCGTCTCCCTCTTCGCCCTGATGCTGCTGCGCGTGCCGATCGGCATGGCCATGGGCCTCGTCGGCGTTGCCGGCTTTGGCTACCTGACAAGCGCGGGACCGGCGCTGAAAATCGTCGGCCACACCACCATGCGCACGGTGACCGACTTCAACTATGCCGTCGTGCCGCTCTTCCTCTTGATGGGTTCTTTCGCGACCACATCCGGCATGAGCCGCGAACTCTTCAGCGCCGCCAATGCCTTTATCGGCCATCTGCGCGGCGGACTCGGCATTGCAACCATTCTCGCCTGCGGCGGCTTTGCCGCGATCTGCGGATCCTCGGTGGCCACGGCCGCGACCTTCTCGCGCGTTGCCTATCCGGAAATGCGCCGCTTCAAATATCCGGAAAGCTTCTCCACCGGCGTCATCGCCGCCGGCGGCACGCTCGGCATCATGATCCCGCCATCCACCGTGCTGGCGATCTACGGCATCATCACCGAGCAGGATATCGGCAAGCTGTTCGTCGCCGGTGTCATTCCAGGCATTCTCGCCGTGTTCATGTATGCGATCACGGTGACCATCATCGGACACCTGCGTCCCGGCTATCTGCCCAAGGGCGAACGTTCAAGCTGGACCGAAAAGGTCGAAAGCGTGAAATCGGTATGGGCGACGCTGCTGCTGTTCGCCTTCGTGATCGGCGGCCTCTATGGCGGCATCTTTACCGCAACGGAAGCCGCTGGTGCCGGCGCAGGGGGCGCTTTCCTGATCGGCGTCGCGCGCCGACGGTTGTCCGGCAAGGATATCCTGCGCTGCCTGCTCGAAACGACACGGACGACTGCAGCCGTATTCACGATCCTGATCGGCGCACTGCTGTTCGGATATTTCCTCACCATCACCCAGACGCCGCAGAAGGTGACCGAGTTCCTCACCGGCCTCGGTATCGGTAACTACGGAGTGCTCGGCCTGATCCTGCTGATGTACCTGCTGCTCGGCTGTCTGATGGACGCGCTGGCGATGATCATCCTCACGGTTCCGATCATCTTCCCGGTCATCAAGCAGATGGGCTTCGATCCGATCTGGTTCGGCGTCATCGTCGTGATGACGGTGGAACTGGGTCTGATCCATCCGCCGGTCGGCATGAATATCTTCGTCATCAAGAGCGTGCTCGAGGATGTGAAAATATCGACGATCTTTGCCGGCGTGATCCCGTTCATCATCACCGACCTGATCCGCCTCGCGATCCTCGTGGCTTTCCCGATCCTCGCGACCTGGCTGCCGTCCCACATGTAGGGCGGCATGCCGCACCGGATCGCTTGAAATCAGCCCGAAAAGTGCTTTTTTATAATGGGACCAATCTGCTAGAATAGTTTGATATCCAACTATCGGCCTGCCAAGGGCCAAGCGATCGGGACGATGGAACGCTCATTCAAGAAAGAAGTGCAGTCGCTGCGGCTCGGCGACGGAGACACCTTCCACGGCGAGGGCATCCTCGCCGTCACCAAGGCGCTGCTGCAATCCGGCGTGTCCTATGTCGGTGGCTATCAGGGTGCGCCGGTCTCGCATCTGCTCGATGTGATGGTGGATGCGGAGGATTATCTTTCCGAACTCGGCGTGCATGTCGAGACTTGCACCAACGAAGCCTCCGCCGCAGCGATGCTCGGCGCCTCGATCAATTATCCGATCCGCGGCGCGGTGACATGGAAAGCCATCGTCGGCACCAATGTCGCGTCCGACGCATTGTCGAATCTCGCCTCGCCCGGCGTCATGGGCGGCGCCATGATCATCGTCGGCGAAGACTATGGCGAAGGCGGCGCGGTCATCCAGGAACGCTCGCACGCCTATGCGATGAAATCCTCGATCTGGCTGCTCGATCCGCGGCCGGATCTGCCGAGCATCGTGCGCACCGTCGAGAAAGGCTTCGAACTCTCGGAAGCAAGCCGCGCACCCGTGATGCTGGAGCTTCGCATCCGCGCCTGCCACGTGACCGGTTCCTTCGCCGCGAAGGACAACCGCAAGCCGGACGTGTCGTCGCTGCATCCGACCAAGCCCGCGCCGCATAACTTCGCCCGCCTGTCGCATCCGCCGGTCACGTTCATGCAGGAGCGCAACAAGGTCGAGGAGCGCATGCCCGCGGCACGCGAGTTCATCCGCCGCGAAAAGCTGAACGAGATTTTCCCTGGCGACCTGAAAGACATCGGCATCATCGTGCAGGGCGGCCTCTATAACGGCACGCTGCGCGCGCTGGAACGGCTCGGCCTTGCCGATCTGTTCGGCGAATGCCGCATTCCGATCCTGTGCCTCAACGTTACCTATCCGCTGGTGCCGGAAGAAATCCGCTCCTTCTGTGCCGACAAGAAATCGGTGCTGATCGTCGAGGAAGGTTTCCCTGAATATATCGAGCAGATGGTCGCGACCGAGCTGCGCCGTGGCGACGTACAGACGCGCCTCCACGGCAAGGATGTGCTGCCCGAAGCCGGCGAATACACGCAGGACGTCCTGCTGAAAGGTCTTTCGAAATTCCTCACCGAAGCGCGGCCCGCGCGTCTCGATGTTGATGCGATCGCCGATCGTCTCGGCAAGATGATCGCGCATGTGCCGGCTGTATCGACCGCACTGCGCGATCTGCCGCCGCGGCCGCCGACCTTCTGCACCGGTTGCCCCGAGCGCCCCGTCTTCTCCGCGTTGAAGCTGACACAGCAGGAAATCGGCAACGCACATATCTCGGCAGATATCGGTTGTCATTGCTTCGGGTTGTTCGCGCCGTTCAGCATGGGCAATTCGGTTCTCGGCTATGGCATGTCGCTCGCCAGTGCGGCGGCTGTCGGACCGAACATCCAGAAACGCCCGATCGCCGTGATGGGCGATGGCGGCTTCTGGCATAACGGCGTGATCACCGGCGTTGCCTCGAACCTGTTCAACAAGGGCGATGGCCTGCTCATCGTCTTCCAGAACGGCTACACCTCGGCGACCGGCCTGCAATTCATGCCGTCATCGCTGAAGAGCCGCTCCGGCGAAGGCCAGAAGATGGATATCGAGCGCACGCTGAAAACGCTCGGCGTCACGTGGATGCGCAAGGTCCGCACCTACAGTGTCGGCAAGATGATGAAGACGGTGAAGGAAGCACTCGCCAGCACCGAACATGGTTTGAAGGTCATCATCGCCGATGGTGAATGTCAGCTCGCCCGCCAGCGCCGCGTGCGCGCGGAGGATGCCGGCAAGCTTGCGCGCGGCGAACGCGTGGTGCGCACGAAGTTCGGCGTCGATGACGAGATCTGCACCGGCGATCATTCCTGCATCCGCCTCTCCGGCTGCCCATCGCTGTCGGTGAAGCCATCGCCCGATCCGCTGCGCACCGATCCGGTTGCCACCGTGATCGAATCCTGCGTCGGCTGCGGCCTCTGCGGTGAAGTGGCTCACGCCGCGGTGCTGTGTCCGTCCTTCTATCGCGCCGAGATCGTCCGCAACGCGACCTGGTGGGATCGCACGCTGTACCGCACGCGCCGCGCCGTCATCGGCTGGTTCGGCGGGCACATCACCGAACAGCAGCAGGTGGCCGCATGAGCACGCCCCAGCGCCCGATCACCATCCTCATCGCCGCGCTTGGCGGCGAAGGCGGTGGCGTTCTCACCAACTGGATCATTTCCGCCGCGGCCAAGCTCGGCCTGCCGGCGCAATCGACATCGATTCCCGGCGTCGCGCAGCGCACCGGCGGCACGACCTATTACATCGAGATTTATCCGCTGCCGTATAGCGAACTCGGCACCAAACGGCCGGTGCTCGCGCTGTCGCCGGGCATCGGCGATATCGATGTGTTGCTGTCGAGCGAATTCATGGAGGCCGGACGTTGCATCGCGGGCGGCTTCTGCACGTCCGATCGCACGCTGCTGATCTCCTCCACCAGCCGCTTCTATGTCATCAACGAGAAGATGGCTTTGGGCGATGGCCGCTTCGATGAAGCCCGCCTGCTCGATGTCGCGGAGAAGAATTCGCAAAGCCGCATCCTGTTCGACATGGAATCTGTGGCGAAGGAAGCCGGCGCGATGGTCAACGCCGTGATGCTCGGCACGATTGCCGGCTGCGGCAAGCTGCCGATCCCGGTCGAGGCCTTCGAAGAAGCCATTCGCGCCGAAGGCAAGGCTGCGGAAGCAAACCTGCGCGGCTTCAAGGGCGGCCTCAACGCCGCCAAGACGGAAGCGACGGCGCTGAAGCGGCCGGATGAAGGCAAGCGCCGTGAGAAGCCGCGCAACGACCTCGCAACACTCGAAAACGAAATCCGTGAGACCATGCCGCAGACGGCGCAGGATTTCATGATCGAAGGCGTGCGCCGCCTGACGCGCTTCCAGGATGGCGACTATGCGCGTTTGTTCCTGGATCGTCTCGGCCGCCTGCGCGATCTCGACATCCGCGACGATGGCAAGGTTCTGCGCGAGACCGCGCGTCACCTCGCGGTCCGCATGTCATTCGAGGATCTGATCCGTGTCGCACAGGCCAAGATCGATCCGGCCCGCATGGAGCGGATTTCGCAGGAGCTCGGCGCAAAGAACGATGAGCCATTCAGTGTCACGGAATTCCTGAAACCCGGCATCGAGGAAATGTGCCAGGTGTTGCCGCCGGCGCTGGCCAAACGCATCATTGCGATGGCCGAACGCCGCGGCTGGATGGATCGTGTGCATGTCGGTATGTATGTGCAGACGACCTCCGTCACCGGTTACCTGAAGTTCTGGACACTGGCGAAGCTGCGTCCGCTGCGCCGCTTCATGCATCGCTATCAGGAAGAGCAGACGCAGATCGAAACCTGGCTCGGCTTCATCGCCGATGCTGCGAAGCTGTCACCTGCGCTCGCGCTCGAAATCGCTGAATGCGCGCGCCTGATCAAAGG
>JAEXXW010000237.1 GCA_023405565.1 Pseudomonadota bacterium | reverse complement strand
ACCGCGGCGAGGTGCTGTCACGCATCGTCTCGGACCTGAAGGCCCATCACCCAAACCATATCGCTGTAACCGGCGATATCCTCAATCTGGCGTTGCCGGGCGAGTTTGCCCCCTCGCGCGTGTGGCTCGACACGGTCGGGCCGGCCCATGATGTGACCTTCGTGCCTGGCAATCACGACGCCTATGTGCGCAAGGCCGCGCGCGAGTGGCATTCCCACTGGGGCGATTTCATGAAGGGCGACGCCACGGGGCCGGACCAGTTTCCGTTCGTGCGCCGCCGCGGCGATGTCGCATTGATCGGGCTATCCAGCGCGGTGACGACGGCGCCGTTCATGGCCACTGGCAAGATCGGCGCACCGCAGCTTCACGCGCTGCCCGAGATCCTCGAGAAGCTCGCCGCCGATGGCTTGTTTCGTGTGATCCTGATTCACCATCCGCCGATCACCAAGCCGCAGCACCGCTTCAAACGATTGATCGATGCGTCGAAGTTCCGCGAGGTGCTGCGCAAGCACGGCGCCGAGCTGGTGCTGCATGGCCACGATCACATCCATTCTGTTGTTTACCTGGATGGCCCTTCGGCAAAAATTCCGGCCGTCGGTGTACCCTCGGCCTCAGCCTTTGGTGGCGAGGGCGATCTGGCCGGCTATAACCTTTATGCGATCGCCAAGCGCGGGAATGGCTGGAGTTGCAACGCGCTGACGCGCGGCTTTCACAAGGGCAGCGATGTCATTGAGGAGTTAAGCCGACGCGAATTGATGGTGTGAGGCTGGTTCGAGAAACTCGGATAATCGCGATAGCAGCCATCAGCCGCCATTCTGCAGCATCGCCACAAGGATCAGCGCGGCGATGCCGCCGACGAAGCCCAGAACGAACGCCGCGACCGCACGCCAGAACCAGCCGCCCCGCCGGGGCTTGGCCTGTGGCCGGGATACATCTTCCGACAGCGCGCGCTCCCGCTCGATCAGGCGGCCGGCGATGTAGCGGGTGATCGCCTTTGCGGTCTGCTGAATGTCGCCTGACTCGCACAGGATCTTGCGGCCATAGCGCGTGTCCTGCACGAGACGATAGGTACGCTTGTCGCGCCCCATGATCACGTAGGTGATGACGTCGATCCAGAGCCTCGGCACGTCGCCACGGCTGACGCCGCGATCGAAAATTTCCACGTCCGCCGGGATTTCCTGAAAGACCGGGTCCAGCGCATCGTTGAGCAGCTCGAGACGCACGGCCTCGGCGTCCCGCATCTCGACAACGATGCCGGTGCGTTCAGCCGCCTCGATCCGGACCTGCCGCAGTGCCTCTTTCAAAGGCTGCGCATGGCCATTCCCGCCCGCGTCAGCGGAGGAAACCGGTTTATTTTTTCTTCCCCACATAAACTGAATTTTAGCAATCGCGGATGGCAAAAGAAAGCTTGGAAATTCAGCGGTTTTGCGCGGTTTTCAGCCAGGAAAGGCCGTCTTCGGTGCGGCCGCGCGGGAAATACTCGCCCGCGATCCAGCCACGATAGCCGAGGGCATCGAGCGCCTTGTAGATCTCCGGATAGCAGACCTCGCCTTCGTCCGGCTCGTGGCGAGACGGGACGGCGGCGATCTGCACATGGCCAATCAGCGGCAGATGCCTCTCGAAACGCTGGATCAGATCGCCCCCCATGATCTGTGCGTGATAAAAATCGAACTGGATCCTGATATTCGGCTTGCCGATCTTGGTGATGATATCGGCGGCATGTTCGCAGTGATTGAGAAAATAACCCGGCCGGTCGCGGTTGTTGATCGGCTCGATCAGCAACGTGATGTTTTTCTCCGCCGCGTAATCCGCAGCGCGCGTGAGATTTTCGACGAAAGTGCGTTCGGCGGCTGCACGCTGATCATCTGCCACAAGGCCGGCAAGGCAATGGATCGCATTGCCACCAACGGCCACGATGTAATCGAGAGCCTGCGCAAAGAGCATATCGAAATCGTGTTCGCGGTTCGGCACAGCAGCCAACCCGAACTGGCCTTCGCCACCGCGTTCGGTGTTGATGCCAAGCATGGTCAGCTTGTGTTGCTTGATACGAGCATGCAGCGCTTCCGCCGGCGTCTCGTAGGGAAACTGGGCTTCGACGGCTGCGAAGCCACAGGCGTTGGCCGCTGCAGGCCGGTCGATCAATGCATGTTCGGAAAAAAGATAGGCGATATTGGCGGCGAAACGGGGCATGCGGCCTCGCGAATCTGACGACGGAACCGACAGGTCCTAGCTGATCGCGAGAGCGCTTGAAACGCGCCTGCGTAAGTCTTTACCGGAGTGGGCAGAAACCAGGCGCCTGCATAAGTCCTGGCGCGGTTTCGCCAAGTCGATGGCTTTCAGTTTGATCTAAAACTAATTTTATCAAGTAAAATCAATATCATATTGGTTGTGGGCATTTGCCCACATCGTTCCCCACATGTGGGGTGGGCAATTTTATGGTTGACCGGTTGTAACCGGAGGAGTTCGATCCTCGGCAAATAAAAACATTATGGGTCGAGGAAATGATCAAGGGCGCTTGCGATGAATGCGCATGAATTGCTGCAGGAAATCTCCGACTATTGCCGCCAGGCCGGGCTTGCCGAATCCACCTTCGGCCGACGCGCTGTCAATGACGGCAAGCTGACGAGCCGGCTGCGTAATGGCGGCCGCATTACGACCGAAACGCTCGATCGTATCCGCACTTTCATGTCCATTCACAACGGAAGAGAGCACGCTCGTCCCATGATCATTGAGCGCAGCGGTCGCCCAGCATCAATTCCCTCAACGCCCGTCGATCTGCCGCCCGCCAACGTCAATACGGCGCAGGATGGCAACCGTGAATTCCGCTTCTTCGACAACCGGCAGAAATATCTGCTGTTCGTGAATACCTGCAGCGAGAAATGGGTGGTTGCCAACAAGGTCGCACAGGAATTGACGAACATTCATCCGCGGCCGCCTGCCGTGCGTCTGTTCGATGCCGGCCTTGGCGACGGCACCGTACTGACGCGCGTCATGCGCGCGATGCATCACCGTTATCCAAACATGCCATTCTATATCTCCGGCAAGGAGATTAGCCTTGAGGATATCCGGCTGACGCTGGAGAAAATGCCGGACCGGCTTTACGAGCATCCATCGACAGTGCTCGTGCTGACAAACATGTATTACGCGGAAGCGCCGTGGTTGACGGTAAAGTCAACCGCTGCAGCCAATAGTCTTGTTTGGAACGAGGTCGCGCTGACGGGCAATACGTCGCATGATTTCGAGGAGCAGATTACGGGCTTGCAGGATTTCCTCGCGGAGAACTGGAAGGCCGGCGTCAGTCCCAAGACGGGCAATCCTGTCTACGAACGCCCGGTGGTGCTGGTCATCTATCGCCAGGATCATAAATTCCTGCTCGATCCGATCATCCCGAAGCGTGGCGCGGCGAAAGCTGATTTCGATCTCGTCATAGCCTCGCAGCCGTATCGGGCCCGTGCTTCAGCTGAGTTCAAGGCGCAGAAGGTGATCGCGCCGCTGGCGCGTGCGCTTGGTCCAGGTGGCCGGCTCATTGCGATCCATTCCTATGGTAACGATCCGGCCGCGGAAATCGTGCAGAACGTGTGGCCGGGGGACAATCCGTTTCAGACCGATCGACATGCGATCCTGCGCGAGGTGAAGAAAGCGCTGGGGCCGGCCGCGCGCGATCTCAACTTCAACACCTACGCGGATAATCGCGCGATCTTCCGCTACGACATGCACACGTTGCCGAATGAAGTCACCGGCTCGATCGGGACATCGACCGTGCTCGCGGCGTGGAACGCTGCAATTTATGTCTCGCAGGTGGAAGACGAGCGTCTGAACGAGGCGGTGAAAGACAGCCGCTATCTCGACGCGACGCGCGAGGTCTTACGCAAATACAATGGTCTTTGGTTCAACGACGAATCCTACGTCATCTCACGCAGGCGCGAATGAACATTCCAGTGGTCAATCCTTTCAAAACAAAAGCCGCTGCCGACAATGACGTGTCCGCAGTTTTTGGCCGCATTGCCGGATTCCTCGCCGATTTCTCGGTCGAGGCCACGCGGCCGAAGCCGAGCGATATCGAAGCCGTCGCGCAGAATGCGCCGGCGGGCACGCATCTTTATCTCAGCGCGATCCCGACCCGGCCGTCAACCGAACTGATCGAACAGGCCACGCTGACACGCAAGGCCGGGCTCGAGCCTGTGCCGCATATCGCGGTCCGCAATTATGCGAGCAAGAATGAGCTGGCGTCGTTGCTGCAGCGGCTGTCGGGAGAGGCCGGCGTGCGACGCGTGCTGATCATTTCTGGCGATCGTCCGGATTCTGCGGGGGGCTTCACCGCTTCGATCGAAGTGATCGAGAGCGGCATCCTCCAGAAGTACGGGATCACGGAGATCGGCGTCGCCGGCCATCCCGATGGTCACCCGGTGGTTGCGGACGATGTCATGCAGCGTGCGCTGCTGGCAAAGATCGAAGCGGCCGAGCAGGGTGGTTTGCAGGCCGATATCGTCACGCAGTTTGGTTTCGATGCGGTGGCGATGATCCGCTGGGTGAAGAAGCTTCGAGATCTTGGCCTGGAAGCGCCAATACGCATTGGCATGGCGGGGCCGACCAATCTCACCACGCTTCTGAAATACGCACAGCGCTGCGGTGTTAAAGCGTCGGCTGGCGGTCTTGCCAAGCATGCCGGCCTTGTGAAGCATCTGTTCGGTGTCAGCGCGCCGGATGGCATCGTGCGTGCATTGTCGAATGAGAATGCGGCCGGATCGCTTGGTCCGGTGTCGGCTCATTTCTTCTCGTTCGGCGGCATTGGCGCCACGGCGCGCTGGGCGGCTCATGCACAGCAGGGACGCTTCAGCCTGGATGGCGAAGGCTTTTCGGTCGAAGCCTGATACGTGCGAGGCGTCGCGTCTCATTTCCTGGTCATGGCTGGGCATAAGCCGTCGAAGACGGCGTCGTAGACGCCTTATGCCCCGGCCATCCAGGCCTTAATCGCCGAAAAACCGCTGCTACTAAAACATCATGCCCGGCACAAAGCCGGGCATGACAGTCAACGTGTTCAGGTCCGCGCAGAGAGTGCGCGCGATCAATGCACTTCGCGCCAAATGTTCAGTGATTCCTGCATCGGCCGGTCGGAGATCGAGAACAGCACGCTCTGCTCGTCGGCCTTGTGCGCGTATTCCTTCCAGGACGGAATGACGAACACGTCGCGCGGACCCCATTCGAACACTTCGCCGTCGATTGTGGTCTGGCCCTTGCCCTCGAGGCACGCGAAGATGGTGCCGTCGGTCGAGCGATAGGGCTGGCCCTTGAAGCCCTTCGGCAGCAGCGACAGATGCGCGCCCATGGTCGGGGTCGACCAGCCGCCATTGAACGGATTGGCGTAACGCAGGCGGAAGCCGTGATACTTGTTGACCTCGTCGGTCCTGGCCATGCGATCGAGGATCGGCCGCACACGCTCGTAAGCGTAGTTGATGATCGGCGAGGTCTTTTCGGTGTTGGTGCCGTCCGGCAGCACGCCCGAGCCGTAGCGCCACAGCGAGTCGTTGTCGGTGAACTTGGTGTTCTGCACAGCGGAATCGAGATGCTCGGCAAAGGCGGTCTCGAAGAAGTTGATGGTCGGCACGTCGAGCACGTCCAGCCAGATCATCGGCTTTGAGGATTCATTGCCGTGGTCATGCGCGGTCCAGCTCGGGGTCAGGACGAAATCGCCATATTTCATGATGGTCTTTTCGCCGTCGACCTGCGTGTAGGCGCCTTCGCCATCGAGGATCAGGCGGATCGCGCCAGCGGTGTGACGATGCGCGCCGGCGATCTCGCCCGGCAGGATGAGCTGCAGGCCGGCATAGAGCGAGGTGGTGATGCGCGACTGGCCGCGCAGAGCCGGGTTTTCCAGCACCAGCACGCGGCGCTCGGCTTCCTCGGCTGTGAGCAGGCCGCCGGCTTCTTCCACCATCGGCTTCACCTGGTCGAAATGCCAGATCGCGGGAGTGGCAATCGAGTTCGGGCTCTTGGCGACGAGGTCCTTCAGCACCTCCCACAGCGGCGCCATGTCGCGCTGCGAAATCTTCTCGTAGAAGGCGGCGCGCTTGGGATCCTTGCTGCCTTCATAAACCTTTGCGGTCTTATCGCTGAGCTTGGCGGCCGTGGCGGTTGACATGAATTCCTCCTGCCGAATTCTGTGACGGTTGTTGCACTGACACTAATCGCAGAAAGGCCGCAATAACAGGGGGCTGCGGCATGTCTGCCAGTTCCCCTTTGAGATACGAGCCTTGCCCGGCGCCAGCAAGGCGCCGGGGCGTTTTTCTCACAATGTGCGAAATTACGTATTCACCGACCCGCCGTCCACCGCGATGGTCTGGCCGGTCACGAAATCGCTTTCGGCCGAGGACAGGAAGATCAGCGCGCCAAGGAGATCCTCCGGCAATTGATCGCGCTTGAAGGCGCGGCTGCCCACCACACGGGCCTTCAGGGCATCGTCGTGCGAGCCGGCGGCCACCAGCGTATCGCTCATCACGAGGCCCGGCGACAGCGTGTTGACGCAGATGCCGTGCTCGCCCAGCTCCCGCGACAGCGAGCGGGTGAAGGTGGCGATCGCGCCCTTGGATGCGGTGTAGTGCAGCATCCCCGGCATGCCCTTGTAGACCGTGCCGGAGCCGATATTGATGATCTTGCCGTATTTGCGGGCAATCATGTGCGGTGCAACATGCTTGGCCAGCAGGAACGAGCCGCGGACATTCACCGCAAACACCTTGTCCCATGTGGCGACATCGATGTCCTGCACCGGCGCGTGCTTGAGCGGAGCGAACAGGGCGGCGTTGTTCACCAGAATATCGATCTTGCCGAAGCGCTCGACCGCGCGGGCGACGAGGTGTTTCACCTGCTCTTCATCGCTGACATCGCAGGGGACGCTCATGGTCCCGTTTGCACCATGTTTTGCTGCGATTTCGGAGGCCGCTTCCTCGCCGCCCGAAATATCGGCAATCACGACGCTGGCGCCTTCCACCGCCAGTGCTTCCGAATAATGCCGCCCGATGCCTTTTGCCCCGCCCGTAACAATCGCTGTCCGCCCTGTAAGTCTTGCCATGTTTTTTCCAGTCTCTAAAAGAACGCCCGGGATATATGCATGGACCGCAAAGGGAAGAAAGCGCCGCCAATGAATGCCAGTGAAACACAAGACCGTCTTGTCATCCGCGATCTGATCGAGGACTGGGCCGTGCTGCGCGACGCGCGGCTGTGGGACCGCTTCCGCAAGGTGTGGCACGACGACGGCGTGATGCAGGCCACCTGGTTTCAGGGCACGGCCGATGAATTCATCAAGGTGAGCGAGGAGGGCTATGCCAAGGGTGTGCGCATCCTGCATTTCCTCGGCGGCATGAATATCGAGCTCGCCGGCAATCGCGCGATCGCGCAGACCAAGATGACGATCTCGCAGCGCGGGCCGTTCGACGGCGTGCTGGCGGATGTTGTCTGCACCGGACGCTTCTACGATTTCCTGGAAAAGCGCGACGGCAAATGGGGCCTCGTGCTGCGCCAGCCGATCTACGAGAAGGATCGTGTCGATCCTGTCGATCCGTCGAAGACGATCACGCTCGATCAGGACATCCTCATGATGTACCCGGAAGGCTATCGTCACCTCGCTTATCTGCAGCACAAGATCGGCTACAAGGTGAAGAAGGACATGCCCGGCCTCGACGGCCGCGAAGTCGAAGCGCTGTACGCGCGCGGCAAGGCGTGGCTGGATGGGAAGGGGCTTTAAGCTCACTTCGCTCTCCTCCGATTGCTCTCTCCTTCGTCATGGCCGGGCTTGACCCGGGCATCCACGTCTTGGCTGCGATAAAGAAAGACGTGGATGCCCGCGACAAGCGCGGGCATGACGACGGAATGCTTTGCTTCTGGATGTGCGTCATCATCCCTATTCTTTAGCCGGCGCGGGCGCGCCCGTATTCCAATCGCCGCAACAGGCCCTTGAAACCAAGGGCGCGCGGAACGCCGGGCTTATCAGCCAGCCCATGGCCCCATGCGCTGAGTGTGTAATGCGCATGAGATTGGTAGCACCACGAACCGCCGAATAGCGTCGGCGTTCCGCGCGCGGTGTTTGAGGCTTGCTCTGCGACAACCCCGGAGGACAGACACCGTGGACCGGACGAAGCCGGGCGGCTCTTCTTTGTATCCTCCGCTGGTGACCCACGGCCGGTGAGCCGGATCATCGCAGCTTGGGCCTCCGATGCATGCGCCACGTCCTGCGCACCGCAACGGCCACCGCATCCCGCCCCACGTCTCACGACGCTGATCAGACGCCCCTTGGATGGGACGGGATATAGGAAAAAAATCATATCGTGGGGAGAAAGTCAAGTGGGATTTGACGGAGCCGCAATGCCAGCTGTTTGGCGTCGTCTCCCTACACCCGCTCATCCCCGCGCAGGCGGGGATCCAGAGTCCCAAACACCGGTCTCAGATGCATTTCTGGATTCCCGCCGGCGCGGGAATGAGCGGATGGGGTTAGGACTGCCGCACACAAAGGGCAGCAACTAACTCGCAATCTCCTCAAACAGATCGCGCCACGTCGGATTCACTGCCTCAATCTCT
>JAEXXW010000222.1 GCA_023405565.1 Pseudomonadota bacterium | reverse complement strand
TCCGTGCGGTCCGGTCTTCCGGACAAGACGCCACCGCCGGACTGTAGCGGTCGCACGATGCGACCGCGCGCCGCTACCGTCAGGTGGTGTTGCGTTTGCCGAATGCGTGACGGTTACGCCGTCAGCGTGGCGAGAAAGTCGCGCGTCAGGGTCACGTCGGTCTGAGACAGGCCGTGGCTTGCCGGCAGTGTCCGGTGCTCGACATTGGCGCCGGCGTGTTGCAACTGCCGCGCCAGATGTGCAGCATTGGCCGCCGGCACGATGGGGTCCATCGCACCGGACAGGATGAGCACCGGCTTTCCACCCAGGTCCGCCTCGGGCGCTTGCGACAGCGGCACCATGGCGCGGAGCAGGACAGCCCCCGCCAGCACCTCCGGCCGGAGCAGCAATGTCGCTGCCGCGATATTGGCGCCGTTGGAAAAGCCGAGCGCGATCGGCGCCGGCAAGCCATACTCCTCGCGGGCTTCATTGACGAAATCCGCAAGCTCGTTCGCGCGGTGCTTCACATCGGCCTCATCGAACACGCCTTCGGCCAGACGCCTGAAGAAACGCGGCATGCCGCCTTCCAGCACCTTGCCGCGTGGCGACAGCAACGCCGAACCCGGCGCAACGAGCCGGCCGAGATCGATCAGATCGTTCTCGTCTCCGCCAGTGCCATGCAGCAGGAGCAGCGGCGGCCGCGTGCGATCGGTTGCCGGCTCGAAGCGGTGGACGAAAGAGAGTTTGGTTGCGGTGGTCATGGCAGACCTCATTGTTTCTTTTTGACGCGTTTTCTTCACGCGAACCGGTATCCACTTCGCTCGAAAACGCTTTGGAGTGGTCCTCCCGCGTGATCGCGGGAGGAGTCTTTGTTGGCGCGTCAGGCAACGGCCGGAAGCACGTCCTCGATCTTCTTGCGCTGCCCTTCATATTCCGGCGGCAGCTTCAAGGCCTGACCGAGCGATGCGAGTGGCTCGTCGATGGCAAAGCCCGGCACATCGGTTGCGATCTCGAACAGCACATGTCCGGGCTCGCGGAAGTAGACCGAGCGGAAGTAGTTGCGGTCCTTCTGCTCGGTGGTGTGGAGCCCGTGGTTCTCCGCAAGCTTCTTCGCCATCGCCAACTCTTCGGCATCGTCTGCCGCCCGGAAGGCGATGTGGTGCACCGATCCGCCGCCCATGCGTCCCGGCAGGAAGGAGCCGGCCACATGGATATCAACGATGCCGCCGATCGCGGCGTCGCCAGCCTTGAAGCGGACGAGACTGTCCTCACGTCCGATCTCGGTGAAGCCGAGCACGTCGGTCAGGATCGCTCCGGTCGGCGCCGCCTCCTTCAGCAACAGGTTGACGCTGTGGAAGCCGCGGATCGCGACGTCCGCAGGAACGTCACTGCCGGTCCAGGCCGGTTCGTTCTCGATACCGGGAACGCCGATGATCGCCAGCCGCATGCCATCCGGGTCACGGAATGACACGATGCTCTCGCCGAAGCGACGAGACGGCGCGTCATGTGCGACACCCTTCTCGACGAAGCGATGCGTCCAGTAACCGATCGCGCCTTCCGGCACGCGGAAGACCGTTTCCTGCGTCTCGCCGACGCCGAGCCGGCCGGGTGCAACATGCTCCCACGGGAAGAAGGTGAGGATGGTGCCCGGCGATCCGGCTTCATCACCGAAATAGAAGTGATAGGTGCCGGGATCGTCGAAGTTGACGGTCTTCTTCACCAGCCGCAGGCCGAGCGTGCGCGTATAGAAATCGAGGTTGCGCTTGGCCGGGCCGGCGATGGCGGTGACGTGATGGATGCCGTGGGCGTTGTTGGTCTTGGTGGTCATGGTGTCCCTCCAGGGTGGGGCGCCTCAGCGCCAAATTTCATGGCCACAACCTATTGACCCCAGCAGAATAATAAATAGAAACTATCGAAACTCATTGTTTCCAAAAATTAGACAATGTTGCCGGATCTCGAAGGACTGGCGATTTTCGCCAAGGTGGCTGAACTCCGCTCCTTTGCCGGGGCGGCCGAAGAACTCGGTCTGTCGAAGCCAACCATCTCGAAAGCCGTGACCCGGCTGGAAAGTCGGCTCGGCACCCGGCTGTTCAACCGGACCTCGCGCCGGCTCGCTTTGACCGATGCCGGCCGCATGCTGCTCGATCGCGCGACACGCATGGTGGCGGAAGCCGAAGCGGCCGAGAGCGAGGCCCGCGCGCAATCGGCGGTGCCGCGCGGGCTTGTGCGGCTTGCTGTGCCGATGTCATTCGGCCTTCGCGAAATCGCGCCGGCCTTGCCCGATTTCTTCGCGCAATATCCCGAAGTTTCGGTCGATCTGCATCTGAGCGACGACGTGATCGATCTGATCGGTGGTGGCTTCGATGCCGCCTTGCGGATCGCGGCCTTGCCGGATTCGTCACTCTTGGCGCGCAGGCTGTGTCCGGTGCCGCGCATGCTGGTGGCGGCGCTGTCCTATCTCGAGTCGCATGGTACGCCGAAGCATCCGCGCGACCTGCAGGCGCATACGTGTCTTGGCTACGCCTATCTCCCGGTTCCGGACATCTGGCGCTTTCAGAGCAAGAAGGGTGAAGAGGTGTCCGTGCGTCCCTCTGGCCCGCTGCGCGCCAACAACGCCGATGCGTTGATGCCGGCTTTGCTGGCAGGTTACGGCCTCGCCGTGCAGCCGGAATTTCTGGTGCGAGATGAACTGGCGAAGAAGACGCTGGTGCCGGTGATGACTGACTGGTCGTTGCCCGAGATCGCACTGCATCTCGTGCTGCCGCCGGGCGGTCCAAGACCGGCGCGGATCGAGGCCTTGACCGAGTTTTTGCGCCGGCGCTTTGCGCGGCCGGGATGACGTTGCGG
>JAEXXW010000188.1 GCA_023405565.1 Pseudomonadota bacterium | reverse complement strand
CACATTCAGTGGCCCGAATGCCTTTATTGGGAACGACGAAAGAGACGGGTTTGAGCTTGCTCTTGATCATCTGGATCGCAAGATGGGTGGGCTCGATGTCGAGATGTTTTATGAGGACGATCAAATGAAGCCGGACATCGGCCGGCAGGTTACGGAGAAATTGATCCAAGCCAACAAGGTCGATTTTATCTCGGGATTCAATTGGTCGAATGTCCTCTTGGCATCTCTGAAGCCGGCAGTTGATTCCGGGACGTTTCTCATAAGCGGCAACGCAGGTCCCTCTCAGATCGCAGGGGAGCTTTGCTCTCCGTACTTCTTCACGACTTCATGGCAGAACGATCAGACGCCGATGGCGCTTGGGGAAACGCTCAATCAGCGAGGGGTTAAGCGCCTTTATATTCTTGCGCCAAACTACGCTGCTGGCAAAGACATGGCCGCTGGTGTCAAAAAGACGTTCAAAGGCGAAGTGGTTGGAGAAGATTACACGCGTTGGCCAGGGAACGTAGATTTCTCGGCGGAACTGTCAAAGGTCCGTGCGGCTAAGCCAGATGCGGTTTGGGTCTTCTATCCTGGGCAAGCCGGCGCTCAATTTTTTCAACAATACTCGCAGGCGGGACTGAAAGAGATTCCGCTTTATAGCGTATTCACTGTCGATGCGTTGACATTACCCTTTATTAAAGATCTCGCATTGGGGCATCTGAGTGCCCAGTCCTGGGTGCAGGATCTGGATAATTCGGTGAACAGGCGTTTCGTGGCGGATTTTCGGAAGAAGTACAATCGTTACCCGTCCTATTACTCAGCACAGCACTACGATGCGGCGATGTTAATCGCGAGCGTCGTGAAGGCTGTGAAAGGAAACCTTGCGGACAAAGAGGGTATTCGTAATGCTTTGCGCAAAGCTGACTTTGCTTCGGTGCGAGGCAAGTTCGCATATAACAAGAATCACTTTCCCATTCAGGACTTTTACCTTCAGGAAGTGGTCAAAGACGACGCTGGAGAGCATACCATGCGCACCATTGGTGTGGTCCTTCGAGACCATAAGGACTCGTTTTCCGACAAGTGTACTATGACCTGGTAACGAGACGCTGCGTTTTCAATTGTCGTTAGCGTCTTCGGGTCGCCCATGTCATCATGATGGCGCCCTTCGCTAGATCAAGGGCTCACGCCGACGCGCGCACCGGTGTGAGCCATTTCGACGGAAAGGAAATCCGGCGGCTCGCTGGTCTGCGTTTGAGAAAATGGGCCGATTCTGAGGTTAGCCCTGATTGGGCTTTTGCGAGGAGAATCGGATGGGACCTCAGAGATTTACAGCCAAGCAGATCACTATCGCCGTATCCATGCCTTGCAATGCGAGGGGCCGGGGCAATGTTGGCTCCCATCTCGCGGGAGTCATATCCCGAGATAAGCTTCTGCGATCGCCGGATCGTTCTGCAAGGCTTCGACCGGGCCATCTCTAAAGATCGCTCCGTCTGATAGGACATAGCCGTAAGAGGCTAGGCGCAGTGCCATGTGAGCATTCTGCTCGGCGAGGAAAATCGACAGGCCTTCGTCCCGCAAGGTCGCCAGCGCGCGAAAAATATCCTGCACGACAAGCGGTGCGAGGCCCATGGACGGTTCGTCAAGCAGCAAAAGGCGAGGGCGTGACATCAGCGCGCGGCCGATCGCCAGCATTTGCTGCTCGCCGCCGGAAAGGCTTCCCGCGTGCTGCTGTCTGCGCTCCTTCAGCCGAGGAAATAGCCGGAATACAAATTCAAGGGTTTCTGAGACGTCGCGCTGCCGCTTCGGCCAGAGCCTTCGGAACGCGCCCAATTCGAGATTGTCGCTGACCGTGAGCGGCGCAAAGACGCGCCGGCCCTCAGGAACAAGAGCTATGCCAGCGGCCACCCGATCCGACGGGCTGCGATGCGTGATGACGCTATTGTCCAACGAAATAGTGCCGGCGGTCGGATTGAGCGTGCCGGCAATGCTGCGCATGAGAGTCGTTTTGCCGGCGCCATTGGCACCGATGAGACAGACGCAGCGGCCGGCCGGCACCTCGATATCGAGGCCATGGAGCGCTTCCTTGCCGTCATAGGCGGCCTTGAGGCCTGTGACCTTAAGCATGCAGGGGCTCGCCGAGATAAGCGGCCAGAACCTTCGGGTCGTGGCGTACGTCCTTTGGCGTTCCTTCGGCAATCCGTTGGCCGTGATCCATGACCATGATGCTGTCCGAGATATTCATCACCAGCTTCATGTTGTGTTCGACCAGCAGAACGGTGAGGCCGCCTTTGTTAAGGTCCTTGATGATCTGCGCGACGCGTTCGGCCGCAGCATGATTGACCCCGGCGGCAGGCTCATCGAGCAGCAGAAGTTGCGGCTCGCTGGCGAGGGAGCGGACAATCTCCAGGATTTTCGATTCGCCGAAGCTCAAGGAGCCAGCCGGCCATCCCGCCTTGTCCGCGAGGCCGAACCGGTCGAGCGATTGAAGGCTCGCAGCGCGGATCTCGCGTTCTTCCCGCCGGGACGCGGCGCTTCGGACAAGAGCCTGAAAGGTTCCGCTCGCGGTGTGAACGTGATGGCCGACCATCACGTTTTCCAGAACGGTCATATCCTTGAAGATCTGAAGGTTCTGAAACGTGCGGCTGATCCCAAGCTGCGCGCGGCGGAATGGTGGAAGCGATGTGATGTCGAGGCCCGAAAATGTGACGCTGCCGTTGCTCGGCGGCGTGACGCCGGCAATCACATTAAACAATGTCGTCTTGCCGGCTCCATTGGCGCCGATCACGGCCTTGATCTCACCCTGTCTGACGTTGAGATTGAGATTAGACACCGCCACGACGCCATCGAAGCGGCGTGTCAGATTGCGAACCTCCAGCAGATGATCGGAGTTGATAGGAAGTTCGCTCACGATAGCCTCTTGCGGACAAATCGCGACAAAGTCTCGACCGATGCTGCGATCCCGCCCGGGAAAAACATTAGCACCAGGATCATGCCGGCACCGAACACCAGCAGCTCGGCATCATGCAGATTGCGCAGAAGCTCCGGTACAGCCGTGAAAATTGCCGCGCCATAGAAGGCACCCCAATATCGTCCCCATCCGCCAAGCGCGACCATCGCTACCAGCAGCACTGAAGCCGAAAAACCGAAGGTCTCGGGTGAGGCATATTGGTTGCTGTGAACGTAGAGGCTGCCGGCAAATCCAGCCATCGCGGCCGTCAGGACGAAGACGATGAGCTTGTAACGAAACGGATTGACGCCAAGGGAGTTCGCGGCAATTTCGCTGCTGGCGATTGCGCGCAAGGCACGACCTGTCCTGGAATGGATGAGGTTGAGCAGGAACCACATGATGAGTCCCGCTGACATCCATGCGAGCGGAAAGAATTTCGCTTGCGTATCGAGCGGGATTCCAAAAAAGGTGAATGGCTTGACGCCCAGCAGGCCGTTGGGGCCGCCAGTCCAGCCGACAAGCTGGTTGAACAACACTGTCAGGATGGCATTGAAGCCGAGCGTCGCCATGGCGAGGTAATGGCCACGCAGGCGCAGAGCCGGCATGCCGATGACGAGAGCGGCGATGGCGGCAATGATGCAGGCCGCCGGCAAGCCAATCCAGGCCGATATCCCGAACTTGGCTGAAATGATCCCGCTCGTGTAAGCGCCCAGACCGAAGAAGCCGCCATGACTCAGTGATATCTGGCCGCTATAGCCAATCAGCGTGTTGAGGCTGCCGATCAGGATCAGATTGATCAGGAATGTGACCGACAGCGAGACGATATAATCGTTGGGCGCGGCCAGCGGCACGACGGCCAGCAGCGCCCACAGGATTGCGAGGCCGATCAGCGAATGACGCAGGCCTTCGTCCGGGGCGGACTGAATGAGAGACTGTTCTGCCTCTGCATTTATCGAGGTCATGATCTCGCTCACACCTTTTCGATATCGGCGCGGCCAAGCAATCCGGACGGGCGACCAAACAGGATGGCAAGAAGGACGATGAATGCCACTGCGTCCTTGAAATGGGACGTGAGGTAACCGGCGGCAAAGGCCTCCAGCAGGCCGAGCAAAAGGCCGCCGAGGACAGCGCCGTAGATGTTACCGACGCCGCCCAGCATCGCGGCACAGAAGCCCTTGAAGCCGAGCAACGTGCCCTGATCATAGGATGTGAAGGTGAGGGGCGTGATGATGACGCCGGCGAGGCCTCCGGCGAGCGCGCCGAATGCAAAGGACCACAGAACCGCGTGCTGCACGTTGATACCGACGAGCGATGCCGCTTCCCGGTCCGCCGCAACAGCGCGCAAGGCCTTGCCGACGACGGTGTGTTCGAAAAACAGATGTGTCAGCACCATGAACACAGCCGTGATGCCGATGATCCAGAGCGTCTGCATGGGAATGCTGGCGCCCCAGAGATGAAAGATGGCATCGCCCGAGAAGCCCGGATAGCCGGCCGGGTTCTTGCCGAGCGTCAGCATCACGGCGCTTTTCGTGCAGATCGCAAGGCCAATGCTGATCAGCGTGATCAGCATTGGCGTTGACGCGCGGAGCGGCGCGATCACCAGCCGTTCGGACACAATGCCGACGCCGCAGGCGACGAGCAAAGCGACGGCGACGGCAGGAAGCAAGCCGATCTGTGTCGCAAACGCCGTTGCGGCGGTCATGCCGCCCAGCATGACCCATTCACCTTGCGCAAAATTCAGCGCGCCGGTGCTCTTGAAGATGACATTGAAGCCGACGGCGATGAGCGCATAGATGCTCCCGGTGCCAATGCCGGAGAGAAATAACTGTAACGCCGTCGACCCCACGCGTGATGCCTTTTGGTTTTTTGCACCAGTGTGGTGCCGCTCTCATGACAGGAGCGAGCTGTTATTGATAATCCGCCAGATTGAAGCGGCCGTTGGCCCAATTGACCAGTACGATGCTGTCCTTGGCGAGACCGGAATGTTTCTCCTTTGAGAAGGAGAATACTCCGCTTGCGGTGCTGTAATTCTGGGTCTGCTCGAGCGCGGTGCGGACTTTTTCGCGATCGTTCCCGCCTTTTGCGAGAGCTTCTCGCGCGAGATAAATCGCATCATAGGTCTGTGCCACAAACTGGTTGGGTACGCGATTGAACCTCTTCTGGAAGTTCTCGGTAAGCGTGATGATCTTCGATTTCACCGGGTCGTTGTCCGGCAATTGATCGCCGACGACGAATTTCTGGCTGAGAAGCAGAAGGCGATTGGCCGCGGTCCCGGCAAGCTCCATGTAACGTCCGGCAACGAAACCATAGCCGTGGATCAACTGAGTCGATTCATCGAGGCCGAGCTGTTGCGCCTGCTTCAGGAAAACGACGCCGGCGGGAGTGACTGTCCAGGCGATGATCGCCTTGGCGCCGCTGTCGCGGATGCGGGTGAGTTGCGGGATGAGATCGGTGTCGCTCGGGCCAAATGACTCGTAGACAACGTCCAGCTTGCGCTCACCGGCAACGATCTTGAGCTGCTCAGTCGCGCTCTGACCAAAGCCGCTGGTATCGGCGAGCAACGCAACCTTCTTGATGCCCTTCTTGTCGAAATAATCAGCCAGACGATGCAGAACGAGATAGTCGTCGACCGTGCTCTTGAACGCCCACTGATGTTCGGAAACCGGAGAGACGATGCCCGCCGCGCCTTCAGTGGAAATGAACGGAACCTTGGCCGCTTCCGCGAGCGGTGACATGGCAAGTGCAATGCCACTCATGCTGCCGCCGCCGACGATGATGTCGACCTTGTCGTTGTTCAGAAGACGACGCGCAAAGCCGATGGAACGCTGTGTTTCGCTCTGTGCGTCATAAAAGGTCCATTCGACCTTTCGTCCATCGATGCCGCCGGCGGCATTGATTTCATCGACAGCGAGTTGAGCGCCGTCCTTCATGTCCTGACCAAGAAAGGCAGCAGGACCTGTCACCGACAAAATCGTGCCGATCTTGACCGGCTCGGCGGCACGCGCCGGCGCCGCAAGAAATAAAGATGCTGCGACAAGTGGGAGGGTCGATAGAATTATTCTGCGATTGAGCGGCATTGTGGTAAATCCTTGTAATTGCAAGAGAATTTAAAATAAATGATGGACAGCGTCAATTGTTGAGACGCATTAGATGCACAGACGTAAGCATTAAGAGGACAATCAATGGCGGACGCAGCTCATAAGACCGCGATCATTTCGGCGAGCAGCTCGCATATTGCCGGACGCTTCATCATCGATGCGCGACAGAATCATTTCATCGCCGATGCGAGCATCGCGCGTGGCGGACAGAATGAAGCTCCCGTTGCGACGGAATTGTTTGTCGCTTCGCTTGCAACCTGTGCGCTCGCCGTTATTACCGATGAGGCTGTGAAGGCCGGCATCAAGGATGCGTCTTATTACGTAGACGTTTCGGCAACGCAGGACGACAATGACGGAACGCGTTTTTCTCTCGTTGAATTCGCATTCCGTTTCACCGGAGTGAAGAAGGACGCCGCTGAGGGGCTGGTGAAGGCCTTCACGGATGTTTGTCCGATCTACAATACCGTTGCGCGGGCGACGCCGGTCAAAGTGTCTGTCTCCATTTCGTAATCAAGCTGCGTTCAAAACTGATCGTGTCATGCGTAAGATGAATCTTGCTGCCTTTGCGGTGGCCGGCCCTGTCTCGGGGCATCATGGTGGGTGGCGTTATCCCTCGGCCAATCGCGATTTTCTTTCGGCGGAGTATTATCGCAACCTTGGTCGCACGCTCGAGGCGGGAAAATTCGACCTTATCTTTCTGGCCGACATCATGGCGATCCCTAATCGCCTCGAGAACAGTCTCGATAGCCAGCTCCGCTATGGCGCTCTTGGCGCGTTACGTCTAGATCCGATTGTTGTGCTCTCACTTCTCGCGGGAGCGACGAAGCACCTCGGGCTCGCCGCAACCGTATCGACCTCGTATTTTGAACCATTTTCCGTTGCGCGCGCATTTGCGACCTTGGATCATCTGCGCGGTGGCCGCGCGGCCTGGTATATCGTCACGTCTTTCCAGAAGGCCGAGGCCAACAATTTCGGCAAGATCGATCAGCTCTCGCATGACGATCGTTACGATCGTGCGGATGAATTTCTGGAAGTTGCGTGCAAGCTCTGGGATAGCTGGGAGGACGATGCGCTGGTCCTTGATCCGGTGACGCCGTTGTTCGCCGATCCCTCAAGGGTTCATCCGATCGACCACAAAGGGCGCTGGTTCAATGTGCAAGGTCCATTGAATGTCAGCCGTCCGCCGCAAGGCCGTCCGGTCTTCATTCAGGCCGGAGCGTCGGATCGCGGACGCGACTTTGCGGCGCGCTGGGCCGAGATCATTTTCGTCACGCATGCATCGAAAGAGTCCGCCCAGAAATTCTACCAGGACATCAAGCAACGGGCCGAGAAGGCCGGCCGCGATCCGGACGATGTGAAAATCCTGCCGGGCTTTGTGCCGGTGGTGGGCGAAACGCGCGGGATCGCCGAGCAGAAACGCAAGCTGCTGGATGATCTCGCCGATCCAAAGGCCGGCCTGTCGACCTTGTCCTATCACCTGGACATCGACCTGTCGCAATTCCCGCAGGATCGCATCCTGCCGGATCTGGATGTGCCCGGTGTGCAAGGTCACTACAAGGAAGTTGCGGAGCTCACGCAGCGACGAAAGCTGACGCTCCAGGAAGTCGGCAAGCAATATGGCATCGGGCCGCTGCGGGAATTCGCCGGCGATGGCAAGGACGTCGCCGACAAGATGGAAGAATGGTTTGCCGCCAAGGCCTGCGACGGCTTCATGATTCAGGATACATTCGTGCCGGGCGGTTTCGAGGATTTCACCCGATTGGTCATTCCGGAATTGCAGGCGCGGGGCTTGTTCCGCAAGGACTATGAAGGTGTCACGTTGCGCGATCATCTGGGCCTCACGCGGCCCAGCACCAGGCCTGCGCGCTAGCGACGGTATTGTTTCTGTAGCGCATGCCATCCAGCGGTCGTTCGATGATGCATTATCAGGTCCTGATTGTCGGCATGGGGCCGGTGGGGCTGACGGCTGCCAATCTTCTGGGGCAAGCCGGCATCTGCACCAAGATCA
>JAEXXW010000160.1 GCA_023405565.1 Pseudomonadota bacterium | reverse complement strand
CGTCAGCACCGAGGCCCGCACCCTGCTGGAATTTCTTCACTGCCTCGACGACATCCTTGTCATAGGCTTGGCTGGTTTCGTCGCCGGCGATCTTCAGGCGCTTGCGCAGCAGCGGCACGCGTGAATCGTCCGCGCCGGCTTTGAACTTGCCGCCGTCGGGAATCCGAACGATCTCCTCAGCCGGTGCGGCTGCCTTGCCGCGCGCCTCGGCGAGCTTCGCCTTCAGCTTTTTATATTGCGGATGCTGCGGCTGATAGGCATCCAGCGCCTGCTTGAGATTGTCGGCGCCCGACACATTCGCCAGCACGTCTGCCGGCTCCGGCGCATCGAGTTCGTAACCGATATCGTTGCTGATGCGCGAGAAATGCACGCGCCCGATCGAGGCATGACGCACATATTCGAGCAGTTCGCCGGTCAGCCGCAATTCGGCTTCCGCCAGCGCATCGATATCGCCGGCCTTGAAGTTCGGCGCCGGATAATCCGCCGGCTCCATGCCGTCGGCATCGACGTTCTGCAGATAGGCGGCCGCGGCCGCGCCGCGGGCGGTCTGCTTCTGGCCATTGGTCCAGACCGGCGCGTAGTTGCGCTCCTTGTAGAAGGCTTCGGCGGCGGCACGCTCGGCCGGACGGGCGAAGTAGCGGCCGGCGGTCTTGGCGATGATCATCTCGCGCAGCTTGTCGGAGAAAGCCGGGTCGACTTCAGCAGCTTTCGCTGGAGCCGCGGCGGTTGGAGCCGCCGGTACTGCGGCCGGAGCGGTCGCGGTCGAAGGGGCGGGTTCGCTGGCTGGGGCCGGTGTTGGCGCGGCCGTTGCGGCCGGAGCCGGTTCGGCGGCGGCAGGAGCGGGTGCCGGTGTGGCGGCCTGATTCGCCGGCTGCGTCGCGACATCGGCCGGAACGGCATTCACCGAACCGGTATTGGCCGGTGGTGTTGCCTCGGTCGAAGGGGGCTGCGAAGCGGGCGCCGGAATACGCGACTCGACGTTGGCTTTCTCTTGCGGATCAACGGATTGCGAAAACGCGGGGGCGGAAATTCCAAGAACAAGAGCGAGCGCGGTGCTCGCCAGAATGCGGTCGAGTAGGGGGCCGCGCATTACATTCTCCTCAGCCAATACCCGAAAAAAGACGGGTTTGTCGCGTGTCCGGCAGCATAGCCTAAAGTGCTGCAACAGACGCGAAAATTTGTGGCGAAGCAATGCCGCTGCGGCGATAGTGCAGCTCTGGAATGTGTTATTGCGACCGATGTTACTCGGCGGCCACTGGATCGGAACTTTTGGGGTCCGGGTCGGATAAGCCCAGGCCCTCCAGCTTGCGATACAAGGTCGAACGGCCGATGCGCAGGCGGCGCGCCACCTCCGACATCTGCCCGCGGTAATGGGCGATGGCATAGCGGATAATATCCGCCTCCAGCTCGTCCAGTGATCGCAGGTGATCGCCTTGAAGCAGCGCGAGGTGATCCGGATGAAAGGCGG
Organism: Pseudomonadota bacterium; assembly: GCA_023405565.1. GTDB lineage: Bacteria > Pseudomonadota > Alphaproteobacteria > Rhizobiales > Xanthobacteraceae > Pseudorhodoplanes. The sequence continues at coordinate 3,514 of JAEXXW010000160.1, read as the reverse complement.
GCAGCGCCTCGATCACGAGGTCGCCGGCGCGATGGGTATTATCGTCTGGAACCAGGGATGCCGATAATGAATCGTCGGCCGCGATCGCGTTGCGGCCGGCAAATTGCGGGAATTCGTGCAGGCCGATCTCGTCGCCATCGGCGAGGACCACGGCGCGGAACACCGCATTCTCGAGCTGGCGGACATTGCCCGGCCAACGCAGGCCCTTGAGGAGCGACATGGCTTCGCCGGAGACCGCCCTGACCGTCTTGCCCTCTTCGGCGCAGAACCGTGCGAGGAAATGACGGACCAGGTCCGGGATGTCTTCGGAATGCTGGCGCAACGGTGGCACTGCAATCGGGAAGACGTGCAGCCGGTAGAACAGGTCTTCGCGGAAACGGCCGGATTTGACGTCGGCCAGCAGATTGCGGTTGGTCGCCGAGATAACCCGCACATCGACCGACAGACTGCGTCTTGCACCGACCGGTTCGATCTCGCCTTCCTGCAAGGCGCGCAGCAATTTCACCTGCGCGGCGGGCGGCAATTCACCGACCTCGTCGAGGAACAGCGTACCGCCATGCGCCTCGGCAAACTTGCCGACATGCTTTTCGGTCGCGCCGGTGAAGGCACCGCGCTCATGGCCGAACAGGATCGACTCGACCAGATTGTCCGGGATGGCGCCGCAATTCACCGCGACGAACGGCTTGGCGCGCCTGTCGCCGGTGCCATGGATGGCGCGCGCGATCAATTCCTTGCCGACGCCGGACTCGCCTTCGATCAGCACCGGGATGGTGGAGGACGCGGCCTTCTGCGCCTGATGCAGAACCGCTTTCATGGTGTCGCTGCGCGTGACGATATCGCGGAAGCTCAGTGTGCCCGACTGGCTGCGCTTGATACGCTGCAATTCGCCGGCAAGCGCGCTGGTGTTCAGCGCGTTTTTCAATGAGACCTGCAGGCGTTCCGGGCTGGCCGGCTTGACGACGAAATCCGATGCGCCCGCGCGCATGGCTGAAATCACGTTGTCGATGCCGCCATGAGCGGTCTGCACGATGACCGGAATGGACATGCCGTCATTGCGCATCCGCGACAGGAGGCCGAGACCGTCGAGATCCGGCATCACGAGATCGAGGATCATGCCGTCGATGTGCGTGTCGCCTTTCAGGACGCGCAAAGCTTCCTCGCCACCTTCGGCGAGGATCGCGTCGTAGCCGAACTTGCGCACCATGTTTTCGAGCAGGCGACGCTGAACCGGATCATCATCAACAACAAGGATACACTCGGACATGAAATCTCTCGACACGCTGAACCGCGGCATGGTTGTGCCGTTTCGGGGCAGTGTCGGGAGTTTCGCTTAACAGGGTGTTAAGCGAAGCTCATATGGTCTTTTGCACCCAGACTTTATACGCCATCGCCGCCACATCCTGTTCCCCCCGCTCCAGCGTCTGCCAGCTGGCGAAGTCGGTGGCGCGGGCGTCTTGCGGGAAGCGCGTGCGGTATCGATCGCCGATGCGTGTGTCGACATCGAAGCCGAGAACGGTCAGTCCGGCCTCCGTCAGTAACGCCTCGGCATTCGATAATGTCAGCGCAGGCTGCTGCGTGCGGAACAGCAGATCGCGACATGTCGTGGTCTCGTAGAATTCCATGCGCTGCGACAGGAGGCGGGCCGGATGGTCGTCGGACAGCTTGAGGAGATTCTGCCGCAGGAGCCGGATGCCATCCGCGTCGGATTGATAATTCCCGCTTTGGACGTAGTCCTGGCCGCTCTTGATGGCGTGGTGCAATGTTGCACCTTGGATGCGGATGAGCATCGCACCATTCGGTTGCAGTAGTGAGGTCAAAGTCGCCAATGTGGCTTCGGTATTCGCCGCCTTGCTCACGGCTTCCGTGGCATCGATCACATCGAAGCTTTGTTTGATCGCGCTGAGATCGTCGCAAATCGCAAAGTTGATTGCGGCTTGTCCGAAGCGCCGTGCCTGCCGCTTTGCATAGCCGAGATTGGCAATGCTGGAATCAACCGCCAGGACATTTGCTCCCGGATGGCGCGTTGCGATCTCGCTGGCGGACTGGCCGGTGCCGCACCCGGCGACGAGAATGTCGAGAGGCGCATGTCGTCCGATGGCGCGTATCGGGGCCGATGGAAAGCCGCGGCGCAGATAGGTGTCGATGGATACAGGTCTTTGCGGTGTGACGGCCGTCCAGCGAGGAGCAGGCGTGTCGCGGGACATGTCACCACCGGCCGCGAGCACGGCAATCGAGGGACGCAATGCTGCGTCCGCAGCCGGCTCGGTGATCTGGCTTTCAATCAGCGTCTTTACCGGTTCGCTCATCGTCTGTTTCGACAGTGCGTCTGCGATCGGCAGCGCGTATAGCGGCCCGTATGCGGCGATGGAGGTCAGCCATTGCGGCAAGAGGGGCTGTTTGCCCTGAAGCGCCGCGGTGACGGCATTCTGCAATTCACGCACGCGGTTTGCTTCATCATCAGACTGAGGCCACACATAGCCATTCAGGAAGCATTGCTGTGCCAGGGCCGCAGAGAGGCGCAGCACCTTTTCGGCATTTGCGATGCCTTCGCTTTGGCGTGCGTCCGCGAGCAACGCAAAGCGCAGCCCGGTGAGAACACGCTCCAGCTCGATATCGGTGACAGGCGTGGATTGAAGCAGCGCCGTCAGAAGGTCGTCTTGTGCGATGACAGCGAGACCTCCCGCTCCGAGCATGTTATGAACCGGGATGGGGCGCGGCCAATGCTGGCTCACCTGTGCGATGGCTCTTGCAAGGATCGGGTTGCTTTTCAGGATCGTGACGGCGGCTGACGCCAGTTGATCCGGCCGTGCCCAGCCTTCGCCGAGGGCGCGTGCGGTGAGATGACGAATATGCTCCTCGGCCGGGATGCGTGCCATTGTAGTGAGGCAGGTGGCAAACAACGCGCGCAATTCGACGCTCGAAGCCTTGTCGAGCGCTTTCACGATCGTCTGCATGGCCTGCTCATGCAGGCCCCGGTTCATCTGCGCGACAGCGAGATTGTAGGTGGCCTCCGCATTGTTTGGTGCCAGCTCCGTGGCACGGCTGAGGCTCGTGATGGCAGCATCCAGCTTGCCTTGCGCCTGATAGGCAAGGCCGAGATTCATATGCGCCACCGGATAGGAAGACGCGACCGTGACAGCGCGCTGCCACAGCGTCACGGCCTCGTCGAGCTGTCCTTGCTCGCGCAAGACCATGCCGAGATTGTTGAGCGTTGCCGCATCGTTCGGTTTCAGGTTCAGAGTCTGTCGGAAGGCTGCTGCCGCTTCGGGCCAGCGCGCGGCTTGCGCGTGCAAGCGCCCAAGCTCGAAATGAGCCTCGGCATATTTCGGATTGAGGATGAGCGCCTTCTGCAAATGCGCAGCGGCTTCATCCAGCCGGCCGGCGCTCGCAAGGATCGATCCGAAATTGTATTGATAATCGGCATTGAGCGGCTCGATGGCGACGGCCTGAGCGATGAGCGAGAGACCGTCATCAGTCCGGCCGCCCTGATACAGAAGTACGCCGAGCAGATGCA